>JADGBV010000436.1 GCA_015231345.1 Planctomycetota bacterium | reverse complement strand
GTCGTCAAAAGACATATCGCGGGGTACAAAATCATTAAGCGGACTCCGTGATCTTTCGGGGACCGGCTGAGGGTTTACTCCTGATACGGCGAGAAAAGCAATGTTCTTATCGGCAAGGTTGGCATAGTTCTCGTAACCTGTGCTGCCGAAAAAGAAAGGTCTATCGCTTCCGGCTCGGGCTGCCCATTCCCATTGAGCTTCCGTCGGTAGTGTTACGTTTTTATCTATTTTGCCTGATAGCCAGCGCGAAAATGCCATAGCTTCATTCCATGTAACCCGGACAGCGGGCATCTCATCTTTATTGGCGGGATAGCCGGCATAGACGTGGTCTTTCCACTGCTGATCAATGTATTTGCTATCATGTAGTGGCTTAAAAGCGCGCAATTGAGCATTGGTGACTTCTGTTGTTGACATCCAGAATGGACGCTTGATCTCAACCACTGCTTGGGGGTACTCATCCTCAGCGCCTGTTACAGACCCCATAATAAACTTTCCCTTAGGGATTTTTATAAATGACAAGCTAAGTCCGTTAAAAGATACGGTTTTATGTTTCTTTCCAGCAGAAATATTTTTTAGGGGCCAGCCATCTATCGAAATGGCTACTGGGCGTTTAACCTTTTTTGGTTTAACAAAACTCGGACGGGTCGTAGGCATGGGTGGCATCCATTCTATATCATCATCTATATTAGAATACTTTTTCTTGTACTCAATTGTGCGCTCGGCTATGGCAAGCGTCTGCTCGTCAGACTTCACCTCTGTCCAAGTAGCGTGATATGGTACATTTAAATCCACCCATAGGGAAAGCTGGCGCATGGATTCATTGTCAACTTCGACGCCATTATGTCCTTTTGCCAGCATTTGGAATAATTCGCTGGTGGAGGTGTGGTAATCCATTGGGGTTAGTATATGCAAATCACTTTCAGGGCCTGGACGTCGGACATAAGGGTGCAGTGCCATATACGATTTACCAAAATGAGCCCCACGATTAAACTCTACCTCTTCGGTGTCTTTAAAGTTAGGCATTGCGTGTCCGTCTTCACTTATACTTTTCGAGACGTCATGGCAGCCTACGCAATATGTATCTAATATGGGCTGAATTTCACGTTTAAAACCAAAGCCGTATGGTTTGCCCAACTCTGACCAGGATGTGAGTTTTTGCGGAGCTTTCCGAGAAGCTATTGCTGGTCGACCAGTTGGAGCCATACGGCTCGATTCGTGGCATCCGATACATGACACCACTTCTCCCGGTTGTGCAGCTGTCCAGCTGCGCATAACTTGAAGTGCATTGCCCTTTTCATCAATAGGTTGCATCGATAATGGTAGACTGTGTGGGATTTTAACCATAACCGACCCATCTTTTTCAACAGGCACAGTTCCAAGGACCCGCTTTGTATCCCATTCTCCTTCAATGGAAAGAGCATCATGAGAGCCGCTTAAGCGATAAGCATATCCATAGGTGAAAATACGTAGCGCCTTTACTGTTCCTCTTTTAATTCCATCTAGGCCTGGACCAGCATAAATATCCTGGATATAGAGGGTGGCATCTTCCGCTTCCATATTCCTTCGCTCCGGCATTACAGGTGGAATCGTACGTTCCATCACCGGTATGGGCTCAAATAGATGTTTATCTGCATCGGCAAGTTTAACGACATTATCAAAGGTATCAACCAGGTATAATCCCCATTTTGTATTAGGTGATATCTGTCCGGAGACCAGGAAAAAGTTCTCACTCAAGGGGTAGGGGTGGAGGAAACGAGGCCATTTACCTGACATATATTGATCGATAATGACAGGTTTGATTTTTTTACCACGACCAGGTATTCGCCGCAGCGCGCCATCTGCTTCAAAATCCCCTTTGCTTTGATCAAATAGTACTAACTCTCCAGCGCGTGCTGTTCCATGATGCCCACTGACAATTGCTGAAAATTTGGACGTGTGCCCTGGGATCTGTTTTGCATAGAATAGGGTATTGGGCCAATAGGAGTTTGATCCATATATCGATCGATTATTGGTGCCATCGGGGTTCATCTCCAGTAGTATGCGTGTGAAGTAGTGAGAGTTATCGGTATATTCCCAGCGATGATACATAATACGTCCATTCTCTTTTACCCATGGGTACCAGTCATTTTCTTGATCAAAAGACAGCTGATGCATCCCTGTGCCATCTGAATTGATTTCAAAAAGAGTGCCGACATAATCATTTCCACGGACGCAGGGAACCGAATTTAATGAAGCTGTTGAGCAAAATAAAATTTTCCCGTTTGCTAAATAAATACCGTTATAATGGTCGATTTCTGGTAGATCTGGGGTTATCTGATGCTTTCCACTTCCGTCGATATTCATCTCATATACTTGAAAAGTGTTGTTTTTTGTGTCCACGCCTGAATAAAGGAATTTCTCACCTGAATAATCTAGGCAGATATCCATTAGTCCCTCTTTCGTATCCTTAGGATCGTATATTCGCTTCATGCTGCTATCTTTTAGATTCAATATCTGAATTTCATCGTCAAAGTTTGGTGTCATCTCTTTGCCTGCTTTGCGCAGATAGGTGGAATTTCCTTGCCAGTTGGAGGGCATTTTTGCCGACCGACTTGAGCGAAATATCAATGAATCAAAGGCTATTACTGGATTCCGTATTACCAATGCTTCGTAGCGTAGCTTCTCGATTTGCTCATCTTTCTTTTTATCGGGTTTAAGCTGAGTTATATCATCAATCTGCTTTAGAAATACCTTTGCCGGGTACGACTCGTGCATTTCTCCCAAAAACTCAACAGCTAGACGGGTATCTTCAAGCTTTTTTGCAATCGGGGTATATATGTATTCAAGGTCAATGGTGTTGATTAAAACTCGGGTATAGCCCCTATTTTTTCCTTTACTCTCTGCCTGTTCTACTTTAAGCTCCAAGGTGTTTATGCCCTGTTGTAAATTTAAAGCGTAAAACGATGTTTTCTTTTTGAATGGTTTAAGATTTACGCCATTCAAGCGGACACTGGCGTTTCCCACCACTGTGATACCCTGAACATATGTCTCATTAGCCGTCAATTCACTGATGAAAAATAGAGACCCTTTCGGGTGAACAAAGCGTTTGGCTACACCGAACTGCCATTCTGTTTCTTTTGTCCAACTATCTCGGGCAGACTGCATATCACCAGCCCATAGTTCTTTATTTGTCTGCTTCGAAATATACCAGTCACTGACGAAACATTCTGCTGCATTCAGCTGTACTGAAATGAAGCCAACTAATAGTACACACCATCCCTTCATCACTATGTGTCTCC
>JADGBV010000435.1 GCA_015231345.1 Planctomycetota bacterium | reverse complement strand
GAAATCCCCACCCCAGTATCCTTCACTGAAAAACGAAGCATTATTTCTTTACCATGAATCGCTTGTTGACCTACCCCGCTAATATCATTTGTATTTTGCGCAGCACTTGAAAAACCACCCTCTTCTACACACACCTCTAAGTTAACACTTCCTTTTTCCGTAAATTTAAGCGCATTGCCCAAAAAATTTATGAGAACCTGCCGAAGACGGTTTGGATCCCCAATAAGTTTCCTGGGAACAAAGCTATCTATCTTGGTCGCAAAATCCAAGTTCTTTTCTGTCATTCTTACTTGAAATAACTGCGTAAGCCCGGATATCAAATCATGAATATCAAAAGCGACACTCTCAATAGTCATTTTCCCTGCCTCAACCTTAGAAAGATCTAAGATATCATTGATAATATTAAGCAAGCTACTTGCACTCTGATAAACAATCCTTGCCTGATTCGCCTGCTCCGGCTTGAGGTTTGAGTCCAACAATAGCTCAGTCATACCCATAATACCATTCATGGGGCTACGAATTTCATGACTCATATTAGCTAAAAAGTCACTTTTTGCTGCATTCGCTTTCCTAGCCTCTTCAGCACTAGTGCGCATTTTCTCTCTCGCATCTTCAGCCTCTTTACGAGCATGATTTGCATCTTCCATCATACTCATGAGGTGACCTCTCGTGGCTTCTAACTCAACTAAGGCTGAATTCTGTTTGCCTTGAATCTGCTTAAGGGCTGATATATCAATGAAGTTTTCCAGCAAACAATCCTCTCCACCGTAGGATATTTTTGCAACTGTCTTGAGTATTGGCAATGCACACCCCCCTTTTTGCACCAAAACACACTCCGCATGATCAACGACTTTACCCTTATCTGTAATAGGGCAGCTCCCTGTAGCATTTGGGCATATAAATGAATGGCACACTTTGCGAAGAATACTATTTTTGGTTAGCTTAGCCATTTTCACTGCCACATCATTAGCATACAAAATGGCTTTCGTCTCTTCATGAATCAGTACAACGCCAGCCTGGAGAGAGTTAAGTATAAGTTGTAATTGTGATTCTTGGTTCGAAGAATTAAATTCTTGTATAATAGATTCAACTTCAGGGGAAAGAGCGACAACAGGCATATCCAAAGATGCTTGATACTTAGGTTTATTAACATCCTCTTCATTATCCTTTTTAGGCATATCCTCTTTTCTATTCTGGTCTACATCAGAATCCATAACTGGAAGGAAGTCTTTCTCCACACTCATCGTATAATGAGCAGGTTGGCCTAGTTGCATCAAAAGGTTATTGATTTTAATTTTCATTTCAAGAATACGTGTTTCACGACCACTCATAAGAGCATTCATGCGTTCTAGAGAAGTTAACTGCTCCCTAATAGTATTCTCTGCATTTTTTCTCTCTGTGACATCCTGCGCTACAACGAAAACAACTTGCTCGCCGTTCCAAGAACCTGGCATAAACTTATACTCAACCAGCAACTCTTGTCCTGATTTCGTATTAAAACACATGCTTTGAACACTCGTATTTCCTCCTATCACATAAGACAATTGATTACTTATCTCATATATCTTAGCCTTAGGCATAATAGTTAACAGAGAGCTTTCCAATAACTCATCATGGTGATATCCTAGTGTGCGCGTGGCAGCCTGATTACAATTGATGATTTTCATATTGGAATCAATCACAAAAAAGAGCTCATCAACCGTATCAAAGAAACCCTGAAAATTACTTTGCAATAAGCCTATGGTTTTCAAAGTTTCTGTACTTCTGGAGGCAATTTTCTTGAATTCGGTAATCTTAAAATCTTGCTTCCCCAGTTCTTTGCTCTGAGGCAGATCTTCCATGCCTTGAATGATACTATTAATTTCACGATTCATCCTTTTGGAAAGACGTTGGGACAACAATTTAATCAGCACTAAAGCCAACAAAGCAAAGAGAAAAATACCTGCAAATTTGGCGCCCAAAATGACATAGAGCCTTCCGACTTTGTCATTTACTTCTTTATCAACATCATCTAAATAGATACCTGTACCAATGGTCCATTTCCATTCTGGAATACTCTTCACAAAAGATATTTTAGCCACATCTTTTCCAAGCTCTGGTTTAATCCAGTGATAATTAACGAAACCTCCTTCAGGATTTTTTGAAGCTTCTATTATATCTTGAATAAAGTAAACTCCATGAGTATCTTGCTTCTCAAAGACATTCTTACCCACAACCAGAGGCTGCAGACGATTGACAACTGCTGTACCGTCATCCTTAACCACAAAAAGATAACCTTTCCCATCATCATAAGCTAGATCATTTACATACTCTTTAATATACTGCTGAATAATGTCCTGAGAAACATTATGTTTCCCAAGAGCTTCTTGCATATTCTCAATAGTATCAACGCATTGATTGACAACAGTACGAATGAGATTCTTGCGATTACTTGTAATCTCCTTATAAGTATTATTTTTGATAGATGGATATTCCAGGATTACTTCTATGAGAAAAACTGCAAGCAAACATAATACAAGTAGCGAGATCACACTGCGCATATTATTCGATATATAATCTACTATTTTGATTTCTCTCTCTTTCTTGTGAGTAAAAACGAGCATATAGACATAATAAGCCATTAAAATGACAAGACTGACCCCAGCAAAGAAAAGAGTCGCTAAGACTCCCTCGGACTCAAAATATTCTATATGAGAATCAGCCCAAACCGGTTGAATCAATAAGCTTAATAATGCAAGATAAATCCATCCCTTCATGACACTGAACTTCAACCCGAAAAATAACCTGTGTCAAAATGGAAGGGACCATCCATTTCAACTTTGATCAAAGTGGATTTCTCTCCTAAGCGCACAAACAAATCTGGTTTGATTTTTGAAATTACTTCAATAAAAACGGAGTCGTCTAAAGCGTAAACTCCTTCTCGAAGTTGCTTGCTATTTTCTTCTATGCGCACTAAGTCATGCAAGCGCTGCTGTATTTTTTCTAGGTGAGTTTTCAGCAAAGCTTTATGTTTATCTGATAAAGTATCCACAAAGGGATGCGGGTTATTGGATAGCACACATCCACTAGGCAATGATTCAATGAGAAAACGAAGGTTTTGCACACAAAGCCCTTGAAGCTCTCTGAGTTTTTTTAATTGTAACTCTCTTTCCAGAAAAACTCCTGCAGCCAACAAGGTGCGCGTCACTTCTCCCCCTGCCGATTGAACTTGAACACCTTTTAAACCATTCGCATATCCTCCGACACAAACACACGCTTCATGTTCACCGAGGTTTTCTCCAAAAATACTTAAA
>JADGBV010000434.1 GCA_015231345.1 Planctomycetota bacterium | reverse complement strand
AGCATTGGCGCCTAAGTTACCTTTATTTTCAGTTCCGTCTAGCTCGATCATTTTGTGGTCGATACCGGCTTGATCTAGAGCATCTTCACCAATTAAAGCTTCGCGAAGAGTTGTGTTCACATTTTCTACAGCTTTAAGTACACCTTTTCCAAGGTATGCATCTTTGTCGCCATCACGCAACTCAACAGCTTCGTGTATACCTGTAGATGCGCCACTTGGCACAGCCGCGCGGCCAATAGAACCACTATCAAGAAGAATATCAACTTCTACTGTAGGGTTACCACGAGAGTCAATGATTTGTCTCCCTTTAACATCTTGAATAATACTCATATCAATTCTCCCAAAAAAATTTTAAATCAACGCAAAGTTCACTTGGGTGCACTCTCTACGTTTTCGTTTTTCTCACTGAAGTGCTCTTTTCCATTAAAAAGAGCTTTTACAAGATCCCACTTCACTTCAAATACCCCACCAAATTGAGGTAGTCGAGCATAAGCTAGACCTTTATTAGCATCGCTGAATTCTAATTTCAACGCATCGCCTTCTTTTCCTTTGACTTTTGCAGTTGTTTTAACCACGAAATCTTTGCCGGAGGCGAGGTATTTACTAGCACATAAAGCTTCAAGAGCGCTAACCCAAGATGTGACGGCGTCTTTTTTCACCGCTGATCCATCTTTAAAAGCCCACTTATCATCTTTTTTGCTTAACTCGAAATCTTTAAAGCTCAAGAGTGTAAGGTCCTCTTCGGACTTCCAACCAGTTTCAAGAGCCAATAAATCGCTTTGAGGAGGAAAAAGAGTATCAAAGTCTGATTGCGAGAGAGAGAAAACGCCCGACTTACCTTGAATTTTTAGAACAATGCCATCGCTCAAAGGCACTTCACCCACTTTTTGAATCGACACTTTTTTTCCATTTTTGTCGCTAACAATAAGCTCAGGGCCTGACTGCTCACCTTTATAGTTAGGGTGAAAGTCCATCAGTTTGAGTTCTTTTAAGGCGTCTTTTACTTTATTTAAAGCATCTTCTTTAAGCTCTGGCTGAGGGGCTTTACCAGCAAAACTCCATTTATCAGCCTCTAATTTAAAGCTCAGGTCTAACTTATCGCTTTTATAACTAAGCTCAGCGAGGTCAGAGAGGACCTCCGTTTTTGCCAAAGCAAATAAGTCGTCACTTTTCCCAAAAACATTTTCCACATTATAAGAGGAAATCTGATAAACTTCTTGGGGCTTGTCTGTTTGATAAACATACCAGTTCTCGCCAACTTGTTGAATTTTGATATCGTAAAGACTTTCTTCACCACGAGAAACCTTCACGCCGTAAAACTGACCTTCTTTAAAAGCTTCCGCTTGAGAACTTTTTACAGGTTCTGAAACTCTAATTTCATCCAACTGATCTAGAAGCTGAGACATTTTCTCGCTATCGAGAGCATAGCCTTCAGGTTGATCTCCCGATGCAAGCCAAGAGGTTATCTCTTTTGGTGTCGCTGAAGGGTCGGTGGTTTTTTCGATTTCGACCTTTTTCTCTAAGCTAAATGCTTTGTAGGGGTATACAAAATCAATTTTTGTAATATCGTCTTTGTCGGCCTTAGCAATGGCGTTTTGCATCCAAGATGCTGGGCGTAGCTCAGCATCGATTTTCTCTTTGGCCATAAAGACACCTTCGTCATTACCGACTTTGATGTAATGACCTATATCGGGAGCGTAAGAATAACCAAATTGTCCGCCACCTTGACTTTTGCCTTTGCGTACATCACCTAGATTTAAGTTCACCACCACTTTTTCGCCAGAATAAAGCTCAGCTTTTACGGGCTTAGAATCAGCATCTAAGCCGAACTTGCTGTCGTGATTGGCAGAATTGGTTTTTCTTTCCACGAGTTTAGTCTCAGCAATGGAACGTAGAAATGTTTTGAATTTACTGAAATCCACGGGAAAATCCAACTCTCCCGTTGCCACACGCCAAAGACCATCGCTCTTGGCAACCACAAGGCTATCATCACCCTGAATCAGCTTGACCTTAGTTATGCTATTCAAGTCCAAAGTTGAAAAAGGTGTGGGATCACTAATAGCAACAGCACCCTCTTGAGTTTTTTCTTCCTTAAGGCCAAAATACGCAAGTATGGCCAATACAACAATAAGAATAAGTAAGTTTTTTGATTTCACGATCCGACCCTCCTGCTACGAGATAGAGCTTGAAAAATACCGAATAAAGCAATTAAAAGTGGGATCAGTAAAATATTGACCCCTTGCAACCACATGCCCAAATCATCAATCGAGCCACGCAAATCATGACGTACTTTTCTCAGCTCTTTTGATACTTTCAGTTTTTTACTTTGAAATTCTTTAATCTGTTCTTGTATCACATCACTAACAACCACTTGCTGAGTCGGATCAGCCTGACTTAATCGATCATTGATTTGCTTTTCAACATCTGCTAGCTTCTTTTGTAGCTCCTCTTCCTTAGCTTGGAATTTTTTACGCGCAGCAGCTTCAAGTTCAGCCACTTTTGTAAAAGGACGCTGAGACCTGCCTCGAGAACGTAAGCTGATTAAATCATTATTTCCCGTCATCTTTTCGACAATATTATTGAGGAAAACTGTATTTTGATTCAAGGCCTGATAACCTAAAATTTGACCCTGAATAAATTGAATGGGTCTTAGGCAATATTGATCTTCCAGCATATCCATATCAGAAACAACAATGATATTTCCTTTACCATCGACGACACTTTTATGCTCACCACTGACTCCCTCTGGAGCCTTATCGAAAGCTGACTTAAAACTACCGCTAAAATAAGCAGCCAACATTTTCTTAGAACCACTCGTTTTGTCTAGGTCAGCCATCATTTTTCCTGGCTGGCTATACATAACGCGAAACTTATCCTGAACTTGAGCATCATCCGTTGTGCTCAGGAGTGGAGTGCACTCGATGCCTTCAGTCCCTTCTTTTAAAGCGACAGAACCAGGGTAGAGCATCATCAGATTATTGAGTGTACTCGTAGTAATATCATCTTCAGCACAATCAGCATTCAGTGTAAGCACAGCAGGCATGAGCGTCGTGCCTTGCTGAGTCCTTTGCTTATAAGCAATGGTAGGATCCAAAGTAACTTTATCTGCAGCATACTCAACTCCCCATTTGGAGAAAAGTTTATCCAAACTTGTATTAGAACTTGGCGGCTGCATGCGATTTGCCATTTGCTGATCTTTCATGTAAAAAGGGTCAACAAAGAAAATAACATTTTTGCCCGTCATCACAAATTGATCGATGGCGTACTGAGTTTTTTCACTCAAGTCTTTTACATTC
>JADGBV010000433.1 GCA_015231345.1 Planctomycetota bacterium | reverse complement strand
GTAAATTCTTTGATTTTCAATGCGGCAAAGCATTCAACCGCATGAGCTCATCAGAAAAATTTGATCTTACTGGAGACAGTGAGTTCGAAGATAATTCTCAAGAAGGTGAACTCAAAAGTATCGAATCAGATAATAGCTTTCGTAAATTTGAAGTTTCTTCAAACCCTCTAAGCAGCATGATGGGCAACTCAGCTCCGAACCTTTTCGGCTCTGCGCCAACACCAGGAGGCCTTACATCTTCTAATCCAGCCCCAGTCATCCCTAATACAAAGAAAATCTCCCTCGAAAAGTATGGCGAAATTATGCTGGCTATGCTCGCTTCTTGGCACCGTCAAGGGGTTTATGTTGGTGGAACTTTATTCGAGTATGCTTATGAAGACTCAGCAAATGACTATATTTTAGGTTCCGTTATCACATTATCCAAAAATGATAAGCTTCTGATACAAGTCAACAAACTAAGTGAAGCTTTAGGTTTACCAAAAATCAAAAAGAAGGCTGATATCAAATCAACCTTAAAATCCTTTTTCGAATTTAATAAAAACTATATTACTTATTTCGATAAAGTCCGTTCACGCCTAAGCCCATCCAGTGATTTCTATCTTGGTACGATCACTAAAGATGATTATGAAAATGAACAAAAAAGAGAGAATGAACGTGACGATAAAGTCTCCGTTGACCTTAAAGCAAGAAAAGAAAAAGCGAAAAAAGAAACTGAGCGACGCGAAAAGAACCGCCTAGCAAGACTTGAGCTTATTAAGCAACTCAAAAGCTCTAATAAATCTAGCCTCGCTGAAGGCGAAGAGGAAATGAGTCGCGAAGAGAAAAATCTTGAAGTCGCTAATATCGAACTTAGCCTATCTGAAGAGGAACTCAATACCCTCAATGAAAGCCTGGAGCTGAAACGTATCGAACTCGAAGGGCAAATCCACGAAGATCGCAAACGCAAAGATGACCTTCAGCAAGCCATCTTACAAGAGCAAGATATCAGGAACCAAAAAAGAATTGAAATCGCTGAGCAACGTAAGAAGAAACAAGAAGCCGAAAAAGCTGAACGTTTACGCCGTCAACAACGACTCATTGAAGAAAGAAAGAAAAGAGAAGAAGTTAAGCAAATGCGCGCCAAAAGCCTACGCGAAGCTTTTGACCGTGCAAGAGAAGCTGCCATCGATGGTGGCAAAGCTACATCTCAAAGCAAAGGCCCAGAGAAAGCCGTTGCAGCTGGTGGCAAAAAAGATAAGAAAGCAGAGAAGAAAAAATACAATCCTGAAGCGGTGAAAATGATGATTCGCTTCAATACTGATGATAAGAAAATCATCAAATCAACAGGGATTACTGCTGAAGATTTAGAAGAGCTCAAAACTCAAATCACTGAAGAAGATAAGAATTTATAGTTTTTATCTTCGTGACCCCGGAGTCACGAAACGTAGCCTTATAGCCGAAATACGCTTTGGCTTTTCAGAACCTTCAGTGCCAGAGAACCCTTAAGCCCTTCGATCAGTAAACGATATTGCTCATCACGCTCTTCCATCGAAGTATGATAAGAGTATAGAGTTGAGCCACTGCCACTCAAATGAATCTTGCCGCAAGAATCACCTAAGCTGTCCATTACCTGCTTCATTTTCGGGTAAGCCTCCAAGCAAGCATGACGCAAATCATTCTCACCTAAGCCGCGCCCTTTCTTCCATAAATCCTCTAAAGAACCGAGCCTATCCTGCTCTTTATGAGCATATACTCTAAAAACAGACGGCGTCGAACAAGAAAAGTCAGGCAAAAGCAAATTAAAAAAGTACTGCTTATTATCTAAAGCGACAATTTTCTCTCCCCGACCCAAACAAAGAGCCGTGCCGCCTTGAAGGAAAAAGTTCGTATCCGAACCTAAACTAGCAGCCAAATCATCCAGTATTTTAGTATCCGTCCCTTCAGGAACATCCCGCTCCCAAAGGAACTTGAGCACACATATAGCATTGCTACTTCCTCCACCCAAGCCTCCTCCCAAGGGAATATGCTTATGCAGCTTGAAGTGATAATTCTTTATATGCTCAGGAAATCTTTGCTTGAGCATTTCGTAAGCCTTAATAACTAAGTTATTGCAGTTATCTTCCGAGCTCATGCCTGGAGCATGAAGACTTGTTTCTTCAGCAGAGCTTATTTCGATGGTATCGTGGAGGTCTATTTCATGCATCAGCGTTTCTAATTCATGGTAGCCATCCGGGCGTTTCCCTAAAACTCGCAAGCCCAAATTCACTTTGGCAAAACTCTTCAAAACATTCATAGTCTTAGTTCAATATCATTAAGAATGAGGCTGTAGCTTCATTATTGCTTCTATAAGGGGATTGGGCTCATTACAATCCTGCGCCTTGACTTCGTCTTGCGCCATAGAATCACCTTGCACCTCGCGACAATCCTGCGCCTTGTCAGCATATTGCGCCTTACCCTCAAAAATAGGGCTCACTTCCAGCACCCACACAGGCACCTCACCTTTTCGTGGCCACTTCACGGCATCTTTAGAAGTCATCAATATAGCTTCACTTTGAGTCTCTCGCGCTTTTTCTTCGATTTTACGCACATCATCTTCGCTAAAATGATGATGATCAGGAAAAAAGTGACTGCCACACACCTCCAATGCAGCTCCCTGTGCACTGTGTAAAAAGTTTCGCGGATTACCAATGGCAGTCGCTAAAAATACTTTTTGTTGAGAGAGTGATATTGGCTGCCCATCCAGATCAACCACACCCTTAATTCCAGTGCGAACCTTAATCACAGTCAGCTGAGCATGTTTTTTGCCAAGCGCACTTATAAAAGATGCCAATTCCTTTTCGCTTATCATTTCGCAGCGATTAATCACCAAGATATGAGCTCTTTTTAGCGCCCTCATGGATTCTCTTAGGAAGCCCAAAGGCAACCAATAATCTTTCGAGGGCAGTCGTGTGGCATCGACCACGATTATATCTATATCACGCTGAACAAGACGATGTTGAAAAGCATCATCCAAAAGAGCAATTTCATACCCCTGCTCATGAGCTCGCTGCAAACTCTCACTTCTTTTTGCGCCCATAAAAACAGCAGACTCGCCAAGGGCTTGATGGTAAAGCTCAGCCTCATCTGAAAGCCCACTTTTCTGGGCATAACCTCGGAGGCATAAAGCTGGTTTATGGCCTAGCTTGATAAGCTCTTGAGCCAAAAACAAACATAAGGGAGTCTTACCCGTTCCGCCAGCAGATAAATTACCCACGCTAATAACAAAAAGAGGCGAGCGAAAGCTGACATTAAAAACATCATAATAATAATTTCTTAACCCTGTAACCAATCCATACAGTAAGGATAAGAGGGCCAA
>JADGBV010000432.1 GCA_015231345.1 Planctomycetota bacterium | reverse complement strand
ACGGCTGAGGAATGCTTTCTTACAGGAACCGCTGCTGAAATTATTTCTGTTAATAAAGTTGATGGTCGGGTTGTGGGTGACGGTAAACCTGGTGCAACAACAGTGAAACTGCTCAATATGTTTAGAGAACTAACAAAAGGATGAGACGACTTTTCCCACCCTTAGAGGGTGTGCATCCTTTTAGGAAGACTCTTGGCATCTTTTATATTATTTGTGCCGTCTTTTTTGTGCTGGCCAGGGTGTCTTACGACCCTTATGATCACTCATTTTTTTCTCTTCCAGCTAATCTTCCGACTCATAACTTAGCTGGTTCTATCGGTTCTCTGGTAGCGACGGAAATCTTAATTATTTTCGGCGAAGCTTTTTGGGTGATTCCTTGTTTGTTATTGTATTTGGCTTATCGAACTCTTTATGTCGTGTCGATATTTTGGCCATTTTTTGTTCAGGGGATCATACTATCTCTTGTTTCTGGGTCTATTTTAATCCATCTTTTCTTTCCCGGTGAACCCCTTTGGGCTCCCTCGAATGGAGGAAAGTTTGGTCATTATTGGGGTGAACTCATATTGCAGCATTTTGGTCAAGGTGGTCTTTGGATTCTCCTCAGTGTTTGCGTTGTGCTTACGCTAATGGCTTTAGAGATCTATAAAACTATTGGAGATATGCTTTCGAGGCCAATTGTGGAGCCGGCTCCTAAGACTGCTAAAGCTCCAAAAATCAAAAAAGCGAGTACCATCCTTTCTAAAAGCAGTCCTATTCAAGAGGATCAGGAGAGTTTAGCTGCCGCAGGTGTTATTCCTTCCATGGCATTGCCTGAGGAAAGCGCCCCTCCAGAGCCTGTTGAGAAACCTAAACCTTCATTTTTAGAAGATGTCAGGCCGCGAAAGAAAAAGAAGGAAAACGAAGACGTCGAGAGTGCTCCCGCTCCTGTAAGAGAGCCGGCTCCCGCTTCTAAGCCTCGATCCAAAAATGAAGATGGAAGTTATGAACTGCCAGCTTTAGCATTACTTGACCCCGCTGTCATAGGCAGAGGTGATAGTGAGGAATTTATGCAACAAAGAGGACAGCATTTAGAAGAGATGTTCTCTAACTTTAAAATAGGCTGCCGAGTCATTGGTATGGAACAGGGGCCTTCTATTACTCAGTTTGAATTAGCTATCGATGAGGGGATTCGAGTTAGTAAAATCACGGGACTCAGTGATAATATCGCTTTAACCTTACGTTCTCCAAGCGTGAGGGTTGTGGCCCCCATTCCTGGGCGTAATACTATTGGCGTGGAGATTCCTAATCTCAAGAAAGAACTTGTGAACCTAAGATCCATTATGGAATCTGCTGAATGCCAGAGTATGATGGCGAAAAAGCAGTTGGCTCTGATTTTAGGAAAAGATGTGGCTGGCGTTCCCCTTATAGGTGATTTAGCCAAAATGCCTCACCTTCTTGTAGCTGGAACCACTGGCTCGGGTAAGTCTGTGTGTATAAACAGTATTATCATTAGTCTTATTTTTTATCATAAACCCGAGTATGTACGCTTGCTTATGATAGACCCTAAAATGGTTGAGATGAGTGGCTATGAAGGCATTCCGCACCTGATGAGACCCGTAATTACGGATATGAACGAAGCTGCGGGCGTTTTGGAATGGGCGTGTCGCCGTATGGACGAGCGCTATACATTGTTAACCAAGTACCGAGTGCGTAATCTTGAAACTTTTAATAAACTTTCTAAATCTAAGATTTTAGAAGGTTTAGGTGATAACGAAAATATCGAAGATATTGAATGGCCCATGCCTTTTATCGTGATTATTGTCGATGAGTTCAGTGACCTCATGATGGTTGGCGCCAAAGAAATCGAACAGTACATCACACGTCTGGCTCAGAAAAGTCGTGCTGTGGGTATTCATGTGATCTTGGCGACCCAAAGACCTTCGGTGGATGTGATCACAGGCCTAATTAAAACCAATATGCCATCGCGAATCGCTTTTCAGGTCGCGGCCAAAATTGATAGTCGAACGATTCTAGATCAAAATGGCGCCGATAAACTCTTAGGTAAAGGTGATATGCTTTTCTTACCTCCAGGTTCTTCAACTCTGGTGCGTGCTCAAGGAGTCATGGTGACGGACCAAGAAATAAACAATCTCGTTGGCTTTTGGCGTGAACAGGGTGAGCCTCAGTATATCGATCTTAATGAAGTCTCCCGCGTAGGCGGAAGTGGCGGAGCTAGTTATACCTCTGCTCAAGGTGGTGGAGTGGATGGAGGTAGCGCAGATGAAGATACCTACCAAAAAGCTGTGCCTGTGGTTTTAGATAGCGGTAGAGCTTCGGCCTCATTTATACAAAGGCAGCTTAAAATTGGCTACAATAAAGCTTCCCGAATGATTGAGATGATGGAAGAACGCGGCGTTGTCGGTCCGCCAAAGGGAAGTAATCGCAGGGAGATCCTTCTTTCTAAGGAAGATTGGATGAACTCAGAAGGCTTGGATGCAGATGCTCCAAGCGATGATAATTAAATTTAAGAATTGATACGGAAGAGGTTAGTTTGACTCAAGAATTATTCCCCACCCCAGATGGACCGGAGGATACTATTATAGAGTGTGAGGGTTGTCAGAATATTTTATATAACCGTTATAATAGCACTCAAGAAGTTTGCCCGTGCCCCATATGTGGGTGTTTGAACCGTACAACGGTGGCTAAGGGAGAGAAGATTTTTGGCCGTATAGTGTTAAAAAGTCCACCCATGAGCATGAATCGTGAATCCGTTGAGAGGGGGCGAATTTCTCTGCCTGGCCTACCTGAGCAGGTTCAAGAAGCCTTATTATGGTTGCAGGAAAATCAGTGGTCTTTTGGCTTTACCATAGAAAAAGACGATAAAAAGGATAAATAATGCCTGCTACTGGGCGCTTATTCATTGATGCGGATGCTTGCCCTTATAAAGATGAAGTTGTTGAAGTGGCACGTAGGTTCATATGCACCTGTATTTTTGTCGCCAATATGCCACTCAAAAAATTAGAGGGGCGAGACGGTATTGAGACTATTCTATGTGAGCAAGAATTTGATGGCGCAGATAAATATATTTTATCCCATGCTCTTGGTGAGGATTGTGTGCTTACGAAAGATTTGCTTTTAGCTAAGCTTCTTGTTGAGAAGGGGATTCCGGTGGCGAGTTTTCGCGGAAAGCCCATTAATAGTGAGAATATCGGCCAGTATTTGGCCATGAGAGGTTTAAAACAAGAAGTGCGTGAGCATGATAGTGGCCCAAAAAGGCAAAAAAATAATATAGGAAAGAGGAAAAAAGAGAAATCTCAGTTTAAAGAGTCTTTTCATCTCTTTCTAGGCTTACATTTT
>JADGBV010000431.1 GCA_015231345.1 Planctomycetota bacterium | reverse complement strand
TTTATATTGAGCTCGTGCTTCAGGTACATGGCTTTGTAGCCCACGCTGCCCATGGGCAGCCACATCCCCCAGAGACCAGCGAGTAAATTGATGCCCAGGGCTCGAAAAATATTGAGGCTTTTGCCACAATAGCCTACGATTGTGCGCGTCATCCAAGCTTGCCCTAAAAAAGCCGGTAAAGTTGCTCCTAGAGCAAGAAGACAAGTGGAAATGTTGATAGGTCTCTTGGCTAGCTCTTCCACCCATCCTTCAGCCTGGCTTAAGGCTCCCAAAATGAGTGCCAGAAGAAGCGCATGCCTTAATAAGCGTATTTTATTTTTCCCTAAGAACATGAATTACAGGAGTGAGGTTCGCCTTTTGAAGTCTTTAAACTCAGTCTGCCTTTTTAATGACTTCCTGAAGGTAGCTCGCAACTTCTTTATGTTTCTTTTCCTCGGCTAAATCAACCGCTTTATAAACATAAAATGACTGCGCTTCTAAGTCGGCTCCTTTTTCCACTAATAATTTAACGGAGTCAAGGCTGTTGGCTTCGATGGCTTTGTGCAGAGGGGTGTTTCCTATGGTATCGCGACTGTTAATATCGGCATTATTCTCAAGCAGAAGCTCGCAGATTTCTTTATGACCACCAGCAGCAGCCAGGTGCAAAGGGGTGACTTTATGTTGGTCTTTTGCAAAGGCGACAACATTCGGGTTGACTTTTTTAATCATAATTTCTCTGACTTCGTAAGTATTACCGCCAAGGGCAAGTTCATGGAGTAAACTCCACTTCCCTTCTTTGATGAGAGGGTTATTAGCTTCTTGGACAAAAGGAACGGGTTCTTCCTTTTTGCCGCACGAGCAAAAAAATAAAACGATGAAGAGTAGGGGGGCGATGAGCTTGATCATATGGCTATTTTACTTAAAAAGTGCATTGGACTAGACATTTTTCACCTCTGTCTCTGTAAGTCATTAATGTCTCTTTCTTTTGGGAGGTGAAGAATCCAAATTGAGTCTATGATTTGGGCCAAAAAATCAAAAGAGGTTTCATTTGCAAGAATTTATTCGTTCCGCTTTTCTGGATTCTATTCAGGCCATGCAGCAGTTTATATCTGAGGATAATCTTAATCAATTGAAGCTTTTATCTCAAGATATGGCTTCTCTCTTCGAAAGGCGCTCTCGTGTTTTAATCTGCGGTAACGGTGGTTCTCACTGCGACGCCATGCATTTTGCTGAAGAGCTTACAGGTCGTTTTCGTAAAGAGAGGGGGGCGCTGCCAGCTATGGCTTTGGGAGATGCGGCTCATATTACCTGTGTAGCCAATGACTATGGTTTTGATGAAATTTTTAAGCGCCATGTTGAGGCATTTGGAAATGCTGGCGATATGCTTATTGGCCTATCCACCAGTGGCAATTCTGCCAATGTGGAAAAAGCTTTAAAAGAAGCCCATAATATGGGCCTAAAAACAGTCGCCTTTTTGGGTAAAGACGGTGGAGTGATAAAAGGTTTATGCGATTATGAATTTATTGTTTCGGGAGAAACATCTGACCGTATTCAGGAAGTTCATATGGCTGCCTTGCATATTATTATTGAAGCGGTTGAGAGGCAGTTGTATCCAGATAATTACTAATGGATCATTATGACTCTATCATAATAGGTGCGGGTATGAGTGGCCTGGCCGCTGGTATTCGTTTGGCCATGTTTGACCAGAAAGTGCTTGTTTTGGAAAAGCACAGTTTGCCCGGCGGCCTTAATTCTTTTTACCGTCGTAAAGGTCGCAACCTAGATGTGGGCCTGCACGCTTTAACCAATTTTATGAAAAAAGGTGAGAAAGCTAAGCCTTTAGGGAAGATTTTAAAGCAACTTCGCATCCCTTATGACTCATTGCAACTTATGGAGCAGAAGCGCTCTGTGGTTCATTTTCCAAATCACCGTCTGGCTTTTAGCAATGATTTGGAGCTATTTAAAGCTGAAATTGCTCGTGAATTCCCAGACCAAGTGCAAGGTTTTTCTGAACTCTTGGAAATGCTTGAGGCCTATAATGAAGTGGATTTAGAGGCTAAAGCTGAGATGGCCAAAGAAGTGGTGGCTAAGTATATCACTAATGAGGAGCTTTTAGAAATGATTTTTTGCCCATTAATGGTTTACGGAAGTGCTTGGGAAGACGATATGGACTTTGCCCAATTCGCTATTATGTTCCAGTCCATTTTCATGGAGGGTTTCTCCAGGCCTAGAGGCGGGGTGCGTACATTAATTAGCTTATTGATGGATAAGCTTAAAGCCAGCGGCTGTGAGATTCGCTTTAATCAGGGCGTGAAGCAAATAAACGCACCTGAGGGGAAATTGCAGTCTGTCGTGTTGGCTTCCGGAGAAACCCTCAGTGCTAATAGAGTTTTTTCCTCTGCCGGGCACCGAGAAACGCTTAATTTATGCTCACCTCAAGTTAACCATTTCGAGCAAAGTTCACCTGTAGGACGCTTGTCATTTGTGGAATGTATCTTCCATTTTTCCTGTAAACCAAGTGATTTGGGCCTTCATGAGACTATTATCTTCTATAATAACCATGCTAAATATGTGTATAAAAGGCCTGAAGAACTTATAGATGCGCGTAGTGCAGTTGTATGTATGCCTAATAACTTCAGTGAGGATGATCAGGAGGAAGGTGTGGTGCGCGTGACTTTCATGGCGAATTATGATAAATGGAAAGAACTGGGTAAAGAAGAATATAAAGAAGCGAAAGAAAGGGTTGCTCAAGCCGCTTTGGCCTTGATTTTTGAAATATCTGCTCAGGAGCAGAAGTTCCCCGTTTTTTCAGATGTCTTTACCCCACTTACGGTAGAGCGGTATACGGGTCATTTGCAAGGGAGCATTTACGGAAGTCCAAAAAAATTGCGCAAAGGTGAAACATTTGTGGAAAATATTTTTCTATGTGGCACCGATCAGGGCTTCCTGGGCATTAGTGGCTCCCTCCTCAGTGGGATTTCCATGGCTAATCTGCACGGGCTGAAGTAATATTATAACAGCATCTATTCTTAGAAAGTGAATATAATTCACTTATTATATACTTCACATTTGTGATAAGGGTGATGGGCCTGAGTGAGGCAACAGTTTGATGACTCCAGTAATTGCGTAAACTCCTCGCTTATGCCTGCTGTATTAGAAGCTTTACTCGACGAGAACTACCAGAGGCTCGAAAGCGATGAGTGCAAACTCAAGCTCATCGAGTTTTTGCGTAATACTGATACGGTTAAAAATCAGCATGTTTTATTCATTAAAAAGTTCTCTAAAGTCGCTCATCATGTTCTGCAGTCCGACATAGAAAGCTTACATGGCTTGCTCCCTAAACTTTATCAATTTGATATT
>JADGBV010000430.1 GCA_015231345.1 Planctomycetota bacterium | reverse complement strand
CGCGAAAGATAAAAATTAACTATCATAAAGGTCAGTAAGCCTTATCCCGGCACGGAATCTGTGGGTAAATGTAAGCTACTCAAGTACACCTACCCTAAGTGGGATCCTAAACTAGAAAAACGTTTTATGGCGGGATGGGATAAAGAATTTTTATCAGTAGTTAGAAAGAGGGATAATCATCAGGGGAACTGGATGACTGCTATTTCAGCTGCTTTTATGAGCACTGCAATTTTTAAGAATGATAATGCGCTATTGAGCCTCTCCCTGGAAAGATTTAATGTTTACATGCCTGTCAACGCTATTTATGAGAGCGGTCAGTCCATAGAAGTGTCGCGTGATCTGAACCACGCTCAAGTGGGAATAGCTTCACTTATCCAAATGAGTGAATATGGCTGGAATCAAGGAGTTGACCTGTACAGCAAACTTGATAACCGTCTGGCTGCGACGTTGGAGTTTACCGCCAAAGAGATATTGAGTGGCACAGATAAATGGCGAGACAACGAATATAAACCCGTCATGTATGAGATGGGGTATAATCACTACCACAATCGAATGGGGATGGAGATGCCTTATACAAAACAAATAATAGATAAACATGGCGTGGAAAATATATATCAGTGTTGGGGCTTGGGCACTTTCCTTAAGGGGAAAATAGATGAAAATAAACCTGTTACTATTTATGGCTGGAGATTTGATCCTGTTTACCGTGGAGTGGCCTGCAACATAAAAATGAAAAGTTACGGAGGTCAGACGCCTGTAAAATGGTCTTTAGGTTCGAGTACCAAATTACCTAGTGGACTTTCATTACAGTCAAATGGTAGTTTTAAAGGTAAAATCACCGCGTCAGCAGGAATATATAAGTTCAAGGTAAAGGTCACTGATAGAAACGGTATTGTTGACGAGCAGCAATGTATCATGGAGATAAAGGAGCTGAAAAACTCTAAAAATGTTAGAGGAACCAAGCCAGGTCTTAGGTACGAGATATCAGCCAAGCCTTTTTCTAAAGATCCAGGGGTTGAAAGTGAAATAGACGGTAAAAAGGGCTATGCCGATAATCTTACATTCGATGTAGCAAAAACCAAAGAATATGGGCTGCGTTTCTCAGGGTATATTGAGGTCCCAGAAGATGGCAAGTATGTTTTCTTCGTGGGAGCAGAAAACCAGCACTGTCTCTACATTGGCGATACATTAGTGAAAAACGAATGGATGGGTGACCCCCGAGCTCGCTTAAAGCCAGTATGGCAAAATATTGGATATGAGATTGGCCTTGAAGCAGGGAAGCATCCGTTTTGCTTAATTGTCAACAATGGTAATTACAAGCGCCATTTTAGAAAGCCGTGGGACAAGTGGGATTTTGGTTCAATGCGCGGAGTTCTACAATTAAACTGGATAACACCTTCCGGACAAAAGCAGAAACCTGTTTCAACCTCTGCTTATTCAACAGCTCCAAAGTAGTATGTAAAGCTTAAAGTCAGTTATACTAGTAAAAAAAATAATACTCTCTTATATTCATAGTGGTGATGTGATATTGTATAGCGACATCGTCGAGTGTTTTTAACTGTTTTGTTCTACTGCAAATTGCTGCCATCAGCCTTTTGTATTCGAATAGGAAAAAATTTCAAAGGACAGATAATTTCTTGAATCCGGAAAAATGTGCCGGATTGAAATTCCTGCAGATAATAAAGTTCGCTATGTGCGTTTGGTTGTTCCTAATTCTCTTTCTGAGGTCAATGTAGCCGAAATTCAGTTGTTTGTACAAACTGATGACTCAGCTGAACCTCCCTAATCTGGATTTATGGGAATCTTCATCATGGCTGCTGAATCCAGAAAGGTTGACCGGGATAATTCTCCTTTTTAAGCTTAATTTCTCTTGATAATCACCACTAGCATTGAATCAAAAATGAGGATTTCCTGTGAAAAGGAAGCTCTTAACTCAACACTTCATTTTCCCCTTCACTTTTGGCAATAAGCACGGTACCTACGGTATCGCCTAATATATTCGTAGCTGTGCGGCACATGTCCAACAAGCGGTCAAAAATTAGAATAATAGCTAGAGCATCAACGGGTATATTCTGCTCAGGGCCAAGTTGGCCATTTACGGCATTTAAGATAATCATGATGGCCACCAAACTGGCTGCAGGAATTCCCGCTACACCAATGGAAGTGAGTAGTGCCATAATAACAACAAGAAATTGTGCGCTCATATCTAATGTGATGCCACTAAGCTGAGCTAAAAAGAGAACAGCAACACACTCGTAGAGGGCAGTCCCGTCCATATTCACAGTGGCGCCAACGGGTAAAACAAAACTCGTGACTTTCTTGGAAACGCCGGCTTTTTCTTCGATACATTCCATAGTAAGTGGTAGAGTGGCTGATGAGGAAGCTGTGGAAAAACCTGTGAGTAAGGCTTGGCCAATGGCTTTGAAATGCTTTTTAGGGCTCACACGAGCTAAAAGAATCAGTATTAGTGGCATAACAACAAAGGCGTGTATACCTAAAGCGAGTAGTACTGTAATGGCAAAAAGAGAGAGCTGGCTTAGCCTCTCCAGTACTTGGCCTTCGGCAAAAGTTTCAGCTGCTGTTTTGGCAATAAGGAAAGTGATCCCAAGGGGCAAAAACTTGAGGACCAGATAAGTCATTTGAATCATCACCTCATAGAGTGATTGAAATAAAGAGGTCAGGAACTCTCTGGCTTTGGTTTGGGCTCGGCTAATAAAATAACCAAATAAAAGGCTGAAAAAAATCATGCCTAGCATATCCTGCTTGGACATGGCCCAGACAACATTGCTGGGGATAATTTCATAGAAAACGTTAAGCAGACTACTTGTGTCTTTGCCGGCTGTTTTCTCTTGCAGAAAAGCCATTTTTTCCGACTCTAGACTGCCTTCTGAACTGACGGCCTGGGTTACTTCTTCAATACTCAGATTAGTGCCTGTTCCGGGAGCAATTAAGTTCACTAAGGTAAGGCCGATGAGTATTGCTAAGAGGCTAGTGCAAGAATAGTAAAGTAAGGTTTTGCCGCCCATGCGCATAAATCCGCTTTGGGCACCCATTTCTGTCATGGCACTGATAATAGAGCACATCACCAAGGGGACGATAAGCATTTTGAGGGCATTCATGAATAGGGAGCCAAATAGAGAATAGATTTGTATATCTACTCGGCTGCTTAGTTGTGCGCTCTCCGAGACACTGTTGCCGCTGAGGGCTCCTAGTATAACACCTAAAGCTATGCCCAATACAACTTGCCAGTGAAGTTTCCATTTCCAAAAATGGAAAAGAGGAGCTGGGCTTTGCGAGGAATTTGGGGGCATAATGTTTTAAGTTTTTGAATTAAATAATGCT
>JADGBV010000042.1 GCA_015231345.1 Planctomycetota bacterium | reverse complement strand
TGCTGTGAAAGTTTATTACGAAAGTGTTTTCTCAAAACACGCAAGTCTCTTTGCTGAACTCGGTGTCGATGTTCGAAATGGCCTGGGCGATGTTTATGCCAAAATCCAACAATGCCCAGAGGCTGTGCGTAAAGAGGTCGAGGCGGATATCGAAGCCGTCTACGCAGAACGCCCAGCCTTGGCTATGGTTGATTCCAGCAAAGGCATAACTAACCTACATGTTCCTAGCGATGTGATTATCGATGCCTCCATGCCTGCTGCCATAAGAAGCTCAGGGAAAATGTGGGGTCAAGACGATCAACTTCACGATATGGTGGCTATGATTCCAGATAGATCCTATGCCGGAGTTTATCAAGAAACAATTCAGTTTTGCAAAGAAAATGGTGCCTTCGATGTCTCCTCCATGGGCAATGTTGCCAATGTGGGTTTGATGGCACAGAAGGCAGAAGAGTATGGCTCTCATGATAAAACCTTTATTGTTGAATCATCCGGCAAAGTCAAAGTGATTAATCAATCTGGTGAAACTATTATAGAACATAGTGTTGAGGAAGGCGATATTTGGCGTATGTGTCAAACAAAAGACGCGCCCATTAAAGATTGGGTGAAGCTTGCCGTTAACCGTGGCAAGGCCACAGGGAACCTTGCCATTTTCTGGCTAGACCCCGAGAGAGCTCACGATGCTAATCTTATTGCCAAAGTTAATGAATACCTGCCTGTATACAATACGAATGAATTAGATATCAAAATATTGTCTCCCATAGCAGCCACTCGAGTCTCTCTAGAGCGCATGCAGCAAGGCATGGACACCATCTCCGTAACCGGTAATGTATTACGGGACTATCTCACGGATTTATTTCCCATTCTAGAGCTTGGCACCAGTGCAAAAATGCTATCTATTGTGCCTCTCTTGGCTGGCGGCGGACTTTTTGAAACTGGCGCAGGCGGCTCAGCACCTAAACATGTGCAGCAGTTCCTAAAAGAAGGTCATTTACGCTGGGATTCTTTGGGAGAGTACTTGGCTTTGGCTGTCTCTTTGGAGGATTTAGGCATGAAAACTGACAACCCTAAAGCTTTGCTTGTCGCCAAAGCTCTCGATCAAGCTAATGGCCGATTTTTAGATGAAAATAAATCCCCCTCGCGAAAAGTAGGTGAACTCGATAATCGTGGAAGTCATTTTTATTTATGCCTATACTGGGCCCAGGCCCTAGCCGAGCAAAAAGAAGATCAGCAATTGGCTGATTATTTTGCTCCTATGGCAGAGCAATTAGCGGCCAAAGAAGAGCAAATTATTCAGGAATTGGCCGATGTTCAGGGACAAAAAATTGATATCGGCGGGTATTACTGCCCAGATGAAGAGAAGACTGCTTCAGCCATGAGGCCCAGTAATACTTTTAATGCCATATTAGCCTCGCTGAATTAGCGCTTAAGTTCAGTGCTTCAGCAAGGTGTGAGCCTTGCTGAACTCAGTATAGTTGAGCCAAGTGATGGCTGCAGCACCTTGAAAAGATTACAGCTACTTTTTAGAGCGCTTTTCTAGCAATAATACCCGTCATGACTTCGTAGTCTTTCTGGAACTCATCAAGCAATTTCGGGTTGGGTAGTTCTTCTGTGCTAATCCCCTGGAATTCAGTGATAGCAGCCAAAACATTACCGTATGTTATAAGCTCCACATTGCCTTCTCCAAAGACTGGAGTGAATAATTGCTCACAGGCTTTACTGGTCAGGCGCCAGTAATCTCCCCAGCGGTCCATATCGTAACGAGCAATTTGCGCTAAACAAGGCATGGTAGCAATTAAAACGCCACCTGGCTTAAGGAGTTGGTGGCTGGTTTTTATGGCTTTTTCTATTTCAAAAATATGATTAAAAGTACTGGTGCAAATAAAGCAATCAAACTGGTTTTCTGGCAGCGTACTAGCCTTGGTCAGGTCCCCCACTATGGTGGCGTCGGGGTTTCCTTCCTCTACATGGAGGATATCGATTTGAATGTCTTTATGGGTAAACTGACGGGAAAAAAGGCTTTCTTGTACCTCTAAAACTCGACCTTGGATATGCTCCTCGCTGCGCTCCATAAATTTTTGCATATAATAATAAAGGACGCTTGAGCCCCGATCCACACCGAAAACCTTGCTGGCTAATTGCAATGAATCGAGATTATTAAATAAGATAGGGCTACGGAACTTTTTGAAAAATTTGCCCAAAGATGACATCTTCCACTGAAAAGAACGAAGTTTATATTGGTCGAGTAGGTAGTGCTTCAGCCTTGGCGTTCGGTCCAAAAGGCATTTCGCCAAGGCTTTTGAAGCTGATGCAGCCATTTAACGGCTTTGGTAATACTTGCCCGTAAGGGTTTTGCCTTCCATTAATCCATAACCGAAAATAGAACCAAAATCATGGGTTATATCTTTTGGGTCAGGTAAAAGCTTAAAGTCTATTTCCGGGCCATCAAATTCATCATCATCCTTATTCCCCATAGTACTGCTGTCTACTTTTCTTACCATGGTAATAAAGGATTTAATGAGCTGGTTCAAGTTGGTGAAGGTCAGTACATGATAATGTGAGGGCAACATTTTTAATTTAGAGGCAAAAGCTGGGGTGGCACTTAGCTTTTGTCGTGGGCCTTTGTTGATCAAGCGCATAACTGTTCGGGCTTGTTCGGGAAGGTGGCTGTAAATTAAATAGTTCTTAGTGAAGGCAATGGTGGGTTGAATGGGCGCGCTGGGGTTTTGAACGAAAGGGTATATGGTGCCGCCCATGTACTCCGTACCTTCCATTTTGGCGCCGGGAATCATGGTTAAGAGCTTAAGTAGGTTTTCGTGAAACTTCTGCCCATTTTTGAGGCCCATGGCTACAACTTGATTCAAGTTAACGTTTTGCATTTCATTATTACTTTGTTTGTTGGTATTAAGCTCTAAGGTATAAGCTGTATCATCAAAATAAGCAAAAAGGTCCTTGTCGATATCGACCCCCATTGTATCTCTCATATTATTGAGTTGCATCATCACCATAGGAGCAAACATGGGTAGTTCTTTTTGCAAGAAACCTGTAATAACCTCCACCCAGGAAGATAGGGCGATGGTTTGCCCTGTATAGGTATTAAGGTCTCCGGGAACCCAATCGGGGATTTCTAAGTTTTCAACCTTATCGGAAGGTAGCACCATTTTAAGCAAGCCGCGAGCTTCATGAGATAATTGTAATTTTGTCGTAGTGACATCGAAATTCTTTTCCATTCGACTATTAAGAGAAAAACTATCGATATCCATAACTCCTAAGGAGGCCATGGCGCTTTTAAAATTCATGCTTTTCATAAACATGGCTGGCCCTGGTGCTGCAGGTTGATCTTTCATTTCGTTTTGTGCTTTATCGAGGGCTTGATTCACTAAGTCCCAGACTTGCGTAAGTTTCACATCCATGCTAAGTCCAGTATAGGGGTAGCTTTTTTTGGCTTTGCCAATGGCTGGTATAATGCGACTGAGTGTGGCTTCTTGCTTGCCAATAGCACCCATTCCTACATACAAGTGCTGGCCTATCATTCCGAATTGCAGGCGGTGGTCTTCTTCTAAGTCATAGTCTTTGCTCTCTTTTTGGGGTAATATCATGGTGTGGAAAAGATGACTGCGAAAACGGATATCTTTTCTCGGTGGGTTCTCTTTGTCTTCTTCCATGGAGCTTAGAACTTTCTCTATGAGAGCTTTGGCGATGGGATTGTCTTTAGAACCGCAATCAAAAACAAGGTAGGCATTAAAATTAAGGTTTTCTTCTTTTACATTAAAATCAAGCAGATCCCACATAAAGAGAATTTCGCCTTTAAATAGGTCTTGAAGCTCGGGAGTTTTCTTAAGTTTATTTTCCTTGGCAAGCTCTTCTACTTTTTCATTGTACCATTTTTCAATGGGTGTGCGAAAGGCTTCCATTTCTTTGGAGGTCCAGAAAGCATAGAAATTGTGACTTTTGCTTTGCTCGACCATCTTAGGCAGATTGTCTATATGAATGCGCGCTAAAGCTTTGCTATCTTTGGGGTAGATTCCTCCAAAAGCAAGGTGAACGATCGCTACTATGGATAGGAGTATTGTTAGTGTGGTTTTATTGATCATAAAAATACCTTAAAAAGGAGGGGGCAAGTAATTAACGCCTGAATTAGAATTTTTAATATTATAGAGGTACGAAGTATGGTGATCGAGGAAATCCCGTAGGTAAAAAGCGGGGATGGCAAAACCCAACCCTTCGCCATGGGTGATTTTCATATTAATCACGCCGACAACTTCCCCTTTTTGATTGAAAAGTGGCCCACCGGAATTGCCGGGGTTGACTTGAACTGTTGTTTGAATATAACGAAGTCCGCCGAAAGTACGGTCAGCTAAAGAAAGTATGCCAGTGGAAACGCTGCGCTCGAGGCCCATGGGGTTGCCGATGGCAAAGAGTCTTTCTCCCCTTGCAGGCTCTTCTGAGGCACATATATCCACATAAGGAACTTTTTCCCCTTCAGCTAATGGGACTTTAAGAAGTGCCAAGTCATAGAAAGGAGCAAGGGCAATAATTTTCACTTCGTCGAGGATCTTCTTTTCCAGTTGACCATTAGGGGAGGCGTATTTAGTAATAGATACCTGAGTCTCTCTTTGAACAACATGGACATTAGTTATGAGGTAACCCTCACTATTAATAAAAAAACCAGACCCTTGTCCGCCGGGAGTGCGAACTGTAACGACTGCATCCTGGCAGCTTTTTACGCACTTTTCTAAGGTGGTGGGTGTGTTGTTGAGGCCTTTATGGTAAAAAGCTAGGGTGTCATCTTTGCTCTCATTGACTTCGTTTTCATTTTGAGGCGCCGAGATTTTGGCGATTTGTTCTTTGTTGAAGCTGAGTGTTTCTCCGGCTATATCTATGATAATGCGTTTACTGTCTTGAAATAATAAGGGGCCTTCAAGCTTTTCTCCCGATAAAAATTCTATGTGAGTCCACTGCGCCTCGCTATTGGCCCATACACTTTGGCTAAGGGAAATGAGGCTGAGGGTTAAGAGGTGAAAAAGAGCTTTCATAACTTGATTAGCGTTGGTAAATAAGAATACGATCATGGATGAGCAAAAATATGGAAGGCTTGGAGCCTTGGCTCATGGTGTGACATTTCATATCTCGCACCTCACCTTGAAAGTTTTTATTTTGCCTAAAGAATCGTTTTTCGAAAATGGGAAATGAGTATTTTCTCTGCCATTTCTCTTTCATAAAACTATATATTTCGATATAATGTTTTTTGCTATCGAAAGTAAAAGCAGAATCCAGGCCATTGCCTTCAAAGGGGGCTGAGTCAATGCCGTAGCTGTATTGCCAGTCCGCATCGCGGTATTTTAAGGGAGTTAAATTGACACTGAGAGAGCTTTGGTGGGAATTGTTTTGCAGCCATTGCATTTCCCCTTTACCGACAAATATTAAATCCTTTTTTGAATGGCCTTTGTGGCTGAAAGGAATGATGTCGTAAATATCAGAACCATTTAAGGGGATGGTACAAGATTTTTCAAAAGTCCCTTTATTATTTAGGCTAAAAATATCGCATACTTTTCTTTTGCTATCATAGCTGACAAGTTCGTTTTTACCTGAGCCATTGATGTCTATGTAGCGGTGCAAGCTGCTGGTAGAGCCGGCTTCAGGCATATTGATTTGTGTGATAATTTCGTAAGGGTCCAGCGAATAGATGCGGATAAGTGAGCCTTCTGATACACTAAGCTCATAGCGATCGCCCTTGGGAAGAGGGCTTAGTGAATTTAAACTTAAATCTTCAAGTTGTTTGCTTTTTAAAAAGGGCATTGTGTCGGCTAGGTCTTCATAGCTTTCTTTTGTGCTATCCCAAGAAAATATTTTAATGCCTTGGTAGGGAATTTGTAAAATAAGTTCTGGGTACTCAGCCTTTTTTAGCTCCAGGGCAATCCCTTTTTCGGGCCATGGTTCTTCTAGGGAGATGGGTAGCTTTTTGGAATTGATGCTAGTGAAAAGTTGACCTTCTTGAGAAAAGAGTTTCAGATACCCTTTTTGTTGGGGCCTTTTTAGCAGAGTGACTAATTCTTCATTGTGATGCACGAGTTTTGGAAAGCTCATTTCTCCTTTGGTATAGTGGCTTTGGCCTAGAAGGTTCTCTGTACGCGAGTACACATTGAGTTGATTGCCTTCAACATTCATATAATCGATATGACGAAAGCTTGGCCAAGTTTTGCCAGGTTGAATGCTCTTTTCCGTGCTGCAAAATAACTCAAGCAGAGCGGCTTCTCTATGGGCAACCAGTAGATCGGAATGGCCATCGCCATTCATATCATGACTCAGAAAGCTATAAGCTCGACTCTGGGAGTGGTGATAGGGGATGGTTCGCTGATGGAAAGTGAAGGGATTATGAGGGGCTTGAGGTTTTTCTGCCCATTCTAATTCGCTTAATTGGCCTTTTTCACTGCGGATGTGGAGGAAGTTTTGCTGCTTTGTGCTTTTAAAGTTACCCGGAATAATAAGCCGAGTTTGAGGAATTTTAATCCTTTGGGGGTAATCGTATTGTCTGGCTTCTAATTGCTTGTAGCTCACTAAGGGGTAGTTGTTATTATGAGTGTGGACCCAGAGTCCATTTTGACCACAAATATTTCCCCAGTGCATCCATTTGAAAGAATCTTTGAGGTAAGAGGGGTGTGGATAAGTGAGTTTATCAGTCAACTTAAGGTTCTTGTCGATGTAGAGATGGCTGCGATAATTCTCATGCATAACGACAATTTCACTATCGGAACCATTCTTGCGACAGAGAAGACTGTATTGATCCATCAGACCTTCAGGTAGGTCGATTTCTCGAGCAGGGGCATATTTTAGGCCTTCTTTTTGCAGACGAATATAGAGGCCTGAAGGTGAGCCATGGTAAATAAGATCTTCCAGACCGTCATGGTTGATGTCTAAAATCTCTAAAGCGTAAATTTCAATATCGACAGGAAATGAGTTTAGAGTCCAGTTTTCGGCATAATCAATAAAATTGCTATCGAGAAGGTCTTTTTCGTTAACTTCTGCTTCTGCTTTTGGGCTGTAGATATCGATGGTACCGCGGGCACGATTGGCTAAAGTAATATAAGTGTCGTTGTTGCCTGTTAAATGGGAAACTTTCAGCGAATGGGTGCCAAACCCACATTTAATGATATCAAGATTATTTGAGCCATAAGCAAAGGCTGAAGTTAAAAAGAGCAGAGAGCTTAAATAGCGCAGTAACATAACGGGTGAAGTGGGTAAAAATGTATCCTACATCTTATACGTGACCCGAAACCATTAAGCTCAAAAAAAGTGAAAGATCTTTATTGCCTATATATAGCTATTTGACTGCTTCTTGGAAATAAGGTCCTTTGCCAAGTTTCTCTAAGAGCTTCATGATGACGATAAGTCCAGATAGCATAAGCTTTGCTAATTGAGATACGGATGAAGATTTTTTTTCGCACAGAATTCCTTTCAACCACTGAAAAGCATCACCGGGGTAGCGGAAGTAATGATAACGAAATTGAGCAGCTTTTACGAGATAAGGGCTTTTGTGGGGCCTGCCACCATGAGCATACTTATGGAGTTCTTCTTCTAAGTGTTTGAGCATTTTTTGGCCGTACACTGCATAGTTGTGTTTTTCTAAAGCCAGTTTTTGGCCTCTCAGGGCCATGGCTTCGGCTTCTTCGGGTTTTTCTAGTAAATGGCGGATATCACTTTCTAGACTGTTCTCATCGTATATACAGGCATGTTTGTTGGCTTTAATGTAGGTCTCTATTCCCGTAACTTGTGGTGTGAGTAGTGGCCGACCGCTCATCATCGTTTCAGAGATGCGCATGTTAATATCATCCTTAACAGCATGATTAAGTACAAGAGAGCAGTCTTGAAAAAAATCTGCCACTTCTCCCCCTAATAATGTTTTGTCTTCGACACGCACATTGAATTTTTCCGAAAGGCGCTTGAGTAATTCTTCCCGGTGCCGTAAAGTGGGGTGACCTTTAACGCTTCCAGCAAAGCCTATATCATATTTACGTTCTTGCACACCATTTTGCTCCCTGTAATAAAGGGCTTCCTCTGCGGCAAAAGGCAAAATTTCGACGCAAGGGACTCCTAGTTGATGAAGTTTACTTTTGGTCATTTCGTCTGTGCAAAAGACAATATCAAATAAATAAGCGCACGCAGCTAACTCTTCTAAGTGAAGATGAGTATCATAAACATACCAGGCTTTAGGTATGCTTAGTTTATGGAGGTCAGGAGGGAATATATCTGGTTTGCTATAAAAATGAACATAAAAATCGCATTTTGTTGGAAGCTGGTCTATGACAGGTTGGATAGGTTGGCCAGGGCTTAGTTCGAAATCACTTTGAGTTTCGTGAAAAGCAGGCCCAACTGTAGTGGCGTTTGCATGATCTTTTATGGCTCTGTAGTAATAGGCTCCAAGCAAATACGGGGCATTCCAAAGCCCTAAGAGTAAATTCAATTTTTGATTTGGCATGTAGATGCTAGAGAGATGAGCAATCACCATAGGGTGAATTGAAATTGTATTTAGCCATGTTTCAGGTCAATCATTGAATAATGACGTGCCAGGACAGTTGGGTTTTTTGAGTGCATTGCATGTTAGCAAAGCAGCCATAGAAAAACAAAAATGTGTTCGAAATTCATTTGAAACCATTTAATCAGAACTATTTAATAAATTTGCCGATTGATGGCGTATTTTAACCTTGCTATCCCAAAATTAAGCTGATAATTTTCCTAACTCTTACGAAAAGCATATGATTTCACTCGGACTCTCTAAACGCGAACAGGAAATACTAGAACAACTTAGTCTTGATCCTTCATTAAATGTTGCCAAATTAAGTGAGATGTTTAGCGTTTCTCAGGTGACAATTAGGACAAACCTTAACGATTTAGAAGAAAAGGGCCTTATTGTTCGTAATCGAGGAGGAGGAATTCCTGCTTTTCACCCAAATATCATCAAAAGTTTGCGTACAAACATAAAGCATAAAGAGCATATCGCTCAAAAAGCTGCAAGCATGATAAAAGAAGGTGATAACGTGATGATTTCCGCAGGGACGACAACTGCGCTAATTCCCCAGTATTTATTGGGAAAAATGAATATTCATATTGTGACGAATTCCATTTTAATTCTCAAATATGCCCGGGCGAACCCTTCTTTGAAAGTGACCTTAGTGGGTGGAGAATTTAACCCAAGCACTGAAGCCATTGTGGGGGTTATGGCCGTGCGAAGTTTGGATATCTTCTGTGTAAATAAGTCATTTGTGGGTTGTGATGCTTTTTCTGCTGAGCAAGGAGCCTTTGCTTATCAACCAGCTGAGGCAGAAGTCGTACGTAAAATGCAAGAGCAATCGAAAGAATCTATTTTAGTGGCCGATTCTTCCAAGTACGGAGGCACAGGCTTTGCCTTCACCAATTCTATCGATAAATTCAGCACTATTATAACAGATAATAACCTCAGTCCCGAGCAGAAAATAGCCTTAGAAGAAAGTGCAGGAAAGGTGTATATCGTCTAAATAATTGTGGAGTTCTTAGAATAAGGGCTATCTTAGCCCGTAATACTTCATTCCGCTATTTAGCAGCGCCTATTTCATGGATTCAAAGGGGAAGTCCCTTACTTTTGTTCCTTCTCTTGATGGTTTGCGAGGTGTCGCTTGTCTTTTCGTGCTCTTTTTTCACGCTGGTTTTAAATGGGCAAAAGGTGGCTTTATTGGTGTGGATATATTTTTTGTTTTAAGCGGTTTTCTCATTACAAGCATTTTGCTCAAAGAACTAGAGAGTAAAAGCAAGATTGATATCAAAAGGTTTTTCTTTAACCGGGCTCTGCGTCTTTTGCCCGTTCTCTATGTTACGGTCTTTGGCTATTTATTACTGGTTCTTATAAGTGCAGAGAACAGCATTAGCCGTTGGTACGCAACGGGGGAAGCCATGAATTGTGTCTTATTCCTTAGTAATCTACCTTGGCGAATGCCGGGTTATAATACTCTCTTTTCTCATAGTTGGTCGCTATCGGTTGAATGGCAATTTTACCTTATTTGGCCTTTTCTTCTGATTCTTATCTACAAATTGCCGTCATTTTTCATGCGTATTATTTGTGTTTGTTTATTGATGATGGTTTTCCCCCTTTTGCGTATTTATAATCCTAGTTTTTTACCTATGCGTATGGAAGGGCTTTTGCTGGGGTGCTTCATGGCTTTGCTGCTCAGGAGGGACCCTAAAGCATTAAGGATGACAACAGCGACAAGTTTGCCAGCTTTGTTTTGTGTTCTCCTTCTTCTTTATGTTGTTCACCACGTTCATATCTCTCACCCACCTTTTCACGTTAATGGCTATATACTTGTCTCACTCTGTAGTTTTGTCATTATCGCTTCTTTACTTAGTGAAGGACCGAGTTTACTCAAACGACTTTTTGAGTTTCCTTTCTTCTGTTTTATTGGTAAAATCTCATACGGTCTCTATTTGATCCATTACCCTATCTTCAGGATGATGAAATATAAGTTCAGCTACGAGACTATTATGCTTGTTGGTGGTGGGGTATCCATTCTATTAGCAACCCTATCTTATTATCTAATGGAAAAACCTCTGCTCTCAAAATACAAGCGATAGCTTGATAAAAACTATTTAAGTTGAAGGTCTTTCAAATTAGGTCAAAACCACCTCAGTTTTCAGGCTTTAGTAATCCACATCATTTTTAGAGGCAATGAGCACAATTTCGCTGCTTCCTTCAAGTTGGCCCATTTCTTTGCTGAATTCGTCGGCTGTTTTGCCCTCTTTTAAGTTGATGTCATAAGTGAGGTGCAAAGACTTTCCTTCATCGGCTGGCTCTATATGAAGTAGATTCGAACGTTTGGCGAATTCTTGAATTTTCTCTAAGTATGCATCACTTGAGAAATCTTGATTATAGCGGAAACGCAAGATAAATTCACTTTTATATAAAGCTCCATAATTGGCTTTGTGCATGATAACACCGATGACGGTGACAAAGAGTGTACCCGAAATAGCTATGAAGTAATGGCTTGTCCCTGCTGCTAACCCCACTGCTAAACTGGCGAAAATATACGAAATATCTTTCGTATCCTTAATGACAGTTCTGAAGCGAATAATCGATAAAGCTCCCACTAGAGCAAAAGCTGTAGGCAGGCTGGAGCCAATAGCCATAATGACAACAGCAATAATAACAGCGATGTAGACGATGGTTTGTGTGAAAGACTGAGAATAGGATAATCCTTTGTGAGTATAGCGGTAGATACACGATAGCCAAAACCCCGAACCCAAAGCGAGGAGCATATTCAAAAGAATATCATAGTAATCGTAGTTCATTACAGTTTCTATTGGCATAACTAATACCTGTTGAGTAAAATGAGTAGCAATTTAGCCTTCATACGCAGGAGTCATATTGAAGCTTTCCATCCCTTTGCAAACTTTAGAAATGGAAATGCGCCTGAGTTCATAAGATTGAATAATGCGGTGAAACCAAGCAGGGATATGTCTACGAAATTTGATTTCCATCACCGAATGACCATCAATGAGCAGGCGGCTACTGCCCTGATCTTTTGGGAAAAGGCTGGAACTGGCAGTCGCCATGAGTTTTTCGTCAAAAGTCACTCGAAAATCACGATCAAATTGACTGACATAAGGCCTGCGAAAATAGTCAATGAGCACCTTAGGTTTTATGCGTTTCCGGTACACTTGAAACTGAAATTTCTCCAGTACGGGACTCGCATTACTCTCTTTCATGAAATAAGGAGTCAAATCTTCATAATGAGGAAAATCCGGGCTGATACTCATGGGAGCTTGCATGCGGTCTTTAAAAACCATACCATCCCTTCGCCCTTTATTTTCGAGAAAAACAACACAGTTTTCTTGAGGATCACGTGTATATGTGCGGATGCGAAACTTGGCCCGTGTGTGCAATCCTTCGGTTTTATCGTAGTACTCGTTGTAGATATCATTGTCGTAATAGAGACTGCGAACAAAATAACCACCCTCAGGCCCTTTTACATAAGGGTCCAAAGTCATGAAGTGAAGCAGTTCTCCCTCTAAGGCTTGACGCAAATGAAGGGGCAGAATATACTTGAACTCATAGCGGTGGAAATGCAAATGAGTTTGCTTGTTCTTCTTTATCTTAAAACTCATTTGTCTGCTCTACGGTGAAACAAAAATCCTTTGCAAAAGTTCACTTACTGCCTCCACCAAGAATATGCTGCGGCCAATATTGATTAAAAGGAAATCGGCTTTTAAGGTCACTACGCAGTGCCACGCCAGCAGCAAAATTTCCTAGTGATGCTGTCGGGATAATTTCGACTCTTTTCTGACTCATAATGCTGCTATCAAGGCGACAATCGACTAATTGAATGAAAGAGTCTTTGGCAGCTGCAACTTCGAGTTCATTCTCATCGAATTCACACTGATGAAGGAATATTTGCCCCCCAGCAGGGTACTGCATATTTTTATGATAGGCATCAAGAGCTTTTTTGTTGTGAGCAAAATTGCAGTCCCAGAGTAAAGCCTTCGAGGTGTCTTTCGATTGCACGCCAATATGGCATTCTCGAATACTGCATTCCTGCATGAAAAGTGTCGTTCTTTCGCCAACAGAAACACCTTTATCTCCACTGGAACTCATAGAGCATTTATATAAACAGACTTCAGATGTCATAAGGTCTAAAGCATCATTGCCACTGTTTTGAAAGTGACAATTTTCCAATGTGGCTTGGCAAATATCTAAATCGACAGCATCACTTAAGGAATTTATGAAACGACAATGTTTCATGCTCAACTCACTGTACACAGCATGCACCATATCATCCACGATTTTGCTGTTTTTGAAATAACAATGACTTATGCGAAGCCCCCGCACATCATGCACTGAAAATAATGCTGAATATTCTCTAAGAGGAGTCTTATAGCCACTGCCTCCTTCGAATGTGCAATGACTCAGTTCTGAGTCGTTAGCGCCTTCACCTTTTAAAAGAACCACTCCCCAAGGATTTTTGCTAGCAGGCTTAAAGCTTATGGGAGCTTTTTCCGTTCCCTTGGCAGAAACATGGCCACTAATCAATAAGGAGGCTCCTTCTTCAAGTGTGATGAGGCAACCTGGCTTTATAATGATATCACCCTTAATCTCTTTCACTCCTTCAATATTCACTTCTCCCTGCCAAACTTCTGGGCTTGTTATCTTACTTTCTACTACAATATGAGAGCCTTCGTTGAAAGAAACTAAGGGGATTTCACTTGCTTCTTCGACACTTTCGAATTCTCCTGCTCTTAGAACTTGAACTTTATTGAGTGTATAATGGGTAGGGAGATCTGGGAAATGTATTTCGTATGTTGCTGGCAGTACATCCATAGATAGCTGTTTTAAATCTCTTGCATTGTGGGGTATGGTTAAGCGTTCGTATCTTGATAAGAATGGTGTCTTCAGTGTCACTTTGGAACCAGATACTTCTATATTCTTGCTCACATCAACTTTCTTAAGAACTCCCCTATAAATATAATGAACAAAAACGCGAATATCATTACTCGGAGAATGTGAGAAGGTGAGTCGTGTTTTTTCTATTGGAATACGTCCTTGAACATTTAAGCGTAGCCCTTTTTCCTCTTTGCTATAATGCAATTGATCTTTCTTTTCATAATAATGGTAACGCAAATCTTTAAGTGATGCTTCCATCCACTTCCTGGCAATATCAATTCTGTTTCTCTTGACATCAGCACTCCAAAGGTATTCGCGTACAATATAAGGATCGAGTCGCCTTATCATTTCAGTAAGGTCTTTTTTAATTAATTCATCTTGGTTGGTGGCAAAGAAGTCCTGTAGTATGCGATTTCTTTCATGTAAATAGGCGTAGTTTTGCAAAAGAACACGGTGGAAATATGAGGTCATTACGTCTAAATGAGCGCTCATTCGGTCATCCGCCATATAATAGTTCACATAGGCGTGGGGATCCCAGATGACTGGCTCAAAAATGCTTTTGGCTGGGTCGTAATATAAGCGCCAATTATGGCCTTCAGTGTAGTGGTACGTTTGCGCCACTGTTTCGAAAGCAAAAAAGGGCCCCCAAATTTTAGGGGGGAGCAACTCCAGTAGTTTATCTTGGTTGTCTTTTGTGGGAGGAGCTGCCAGTAAACGACATAATTGTCTAATGGGAGCATCGGCAAACTCATCATAATGATTATTGATTGCGATTTTGCTCCATATACCTGGGTGTTGAAATAGAGGAGCGGCAAGCTGAGGGTAGGCATCTTTAAAAAACATTTCGCCAACATACATATCGCCCGGCATTCTTTGATGTCTGCGTAAGGTGATTTCTCTTAGCTGTTCAGTAAATAAATGAATGCCACGGTTTTCACCATTAAGGTATAAATCTGTAAAGTAATTCTCAGGAACCATCATGCCCAGACGCTGGGCAATATCAAAACCAAGACGGTTGTTGATTAAATCGTTCTTTGGGCTAATGATATTAAAAGTCTTTGCCCCTTGGTAGAGTTTGTTTTTGCGCATTTTAACGCGAAAGGATTTTTTGAAGATGGCCCAGTGGTGATGATTATCCCCTCTATATCGAATTTTCGCCTTTGCGATCTTGCCATCAGGCATGCGAATGGCTCCTTTTTTATAATCGTAGCCAGACCAAGGTAGATTGGAGTTTAAGCTCTTCTCTTTGCTCTTAGGAAGGTAAATGTCGGTTTTAGCGTAGGGTTCTTTTATACTAACTAGGGGACCGAGAGCTTTCTGGCAAAGGGATTTAATGCTTTGCTTAAATTCGTACATTCCCGAGCGATGAAGAGAGTAGTAATCAAATTCATACTCTACTAGAATGTGATATTGATAAACGCGGTAACCGGTTTGAATCATCCAGTAAATGAAAAAAAGGCTTAGGGGGAGGCTCAGCCACCAGCTTCTTTTAAAGAGTGTTTTTAGCGCCTTCAAGGTAATATTTCCTTGTAATAAGCTTTTTTAGTGCCACTCAAACATTCTTGTTTTAATTCTTGGCCTCTATTGGAGGTGAGGTAGTTTTTAAGACTTTGTGGCAATTTTGGTTTGAGCTTAGCGATACATTCTAAGCTAACTCGGCTTTTAGGGGAGAGGGAAAGTTGTGAGGAATACGAAAAGCTATTCGATGCTTCTTTTGTTACTATAATATCAGTATGATTAATTCTACATTTGATGTTCTCAATAATGACTTGGTGAGGGGATGAATTAAATGTAAAAATGAATTGAGTGAAATCTCCTTCAGGCAGCGAAAATCGGCCTGTGATGGTATTGTTATCAAGCCAATTTAAATGTACTTCTATGATGGTATTTGCGCTGTCTTTTCCTTTTAAAATAACTTTACAGCGAGGCAAATGGTGCAATTCCATTTGTTTTTCATACGCAAGCATGGCTTCTTCGGGATTGTTTTGAGCGATAAGGTGTTCGTAGTACAAATCTTGAATGCCGTCGTACGCACTTGCCAGACGGTATAACTCTTTGACGAGAGCATCGCCTTCTTGCATGGTTGATTCATCAGATAGTAGGTAGTTTGCAAGTAATACTCTGACCTCTAATTCGTGTGGATCCTTGGCAATGTACTCTTTTAAACTCAAGCAGGCCTCAGTAATATTACCAGAATCCTTTAAAATCTGGGCTTTCCACAGAATAGCCTCTTTGTAGAATCGAGCTCTACGTTGCTTGACTTCAACTTGGCCCAGTTTCTGTAAAAATGAGTTGATAACATCGAGAGCCTTGTCTGGGGAAGCTGTGAGCACAGCTTTTTTGCAATGCTCATACTCATTTTTCCAGTAAGATTCATATTTAGCAATGACTTTCGCATCGATAGCTTCGATCATCGTAGGCTTTTTGAACCATATAAAGATAATACTAGAAGCCACAAGGCTGATGACGAGAAGCAAGAATAAGAGTCTAGTCATTCGCCCTTATGTGCTAAATAATAATGTAACATG
>JADGBV010000429.1 GCA_015231345.1 Planctomycetota bacterium | reverse complement strand
TGACTAAATCAATTGACATAATCGATATGTCAATTATACTAATCTAGCATTTTATTCATGCAATTTGATAGAAATAAGGTGGGGTCATGAAAACAATATCGGCTATGGAAGCAAGGCGGGGTTTTGGGGCTATTCTCGATGAGGTCCGTCTCAAATCGGAAAGTTATATCCTTGAAAGAGCGGGGAAAGCTGTGGCTATGATTACTCCGATACAAGCAAAAACGACTCCGCAGGACCGCCATAACCTCAAACTATCTGCCATCAAAGGGCTTAATGGGCTTAACTCGACTTCAGAAAGAGGGAAAGATATCGATAAGTGGATTTCTAGCGAGCGAGGGAGTTGGGAGCGCTAATTGATGAGAATTTATTTAGATACAGCGCCACTGATATATTTAATTGAGGGGCAAGAAGTGTTGGCTAATAAGGTTGCTGAGCAATTGAAGAATTGGGTCCTCAATGACGCAACCATTGGGACTTCCACGTTAACCCTTCTTGAATTATTGGTGGTTCCCAAAAAAGATAAGAATGAAAGTTTAGTGCAAAAATATCGTGCAATGCTTTCTGAGCTATTGTCAGAGCCTCTAATACCCATGTCGGAAGCTATAGCAGAAAGGGCAGCTGAATATAGAGCTAGCCTATTGGTTAAAACACCTGATGCTGTGCAATTGGCAACTGCGACCTATGGAGGATTTGATGTCTTTTATACGAATGATCAGCAGCTAAAGAAATGTGAAGAGATAGAAGTGTTGCTTATAGAGTAGAGAGGGGGTGTATCAGGCTTATCCTTTGTTGTTTTAGCATGCATCCTTCGCTAGGACTTACTCCTTGCTGCTTTACACTCTTTTACAATGGCATTGCTCCCGCAAGCTGAAGCGCCACAGCAAGATCTACTTGGTCATCTCATCAAGAATTTCGCGCAGTTCTTGAACCTCATCACGCAAAAATTGAACCTCATCTTTTAGGTTAAGCACTTCTTCTTGCAATTCTGCTACCAAAGGAACCTTTTTCGTTTCGTTGCCAGTGTAAGGCTGATTAATAGACGGCTCGCTTAGAGTATTTTCGGCGGCAAGACCACTCTCGTTACTCGGCATATCGTCCCCTGTATACTCAACGCTTGCGTTTTCATCAGCTTCATCATTACACCAGTTCTGGGACCAGCGCGCTTCTTTTTGCCCTGGTTGTCTTTCCAGGCGCCTAAACCAAGGCTCGTCGCTTTTTTGATCCTCCTCCAGTTCTTCCAATAAGGCTTCCATGGTGAGTTCGGGGCAAGCGCGTTTGCATTTGCTTAAGACTTCCCCTGGGGTTAAGTCTCCTTTGAGGAAAAAAGAAGCTAATATGTGCAGCTTGTGAAGAGTGCAGGAGAAGCGGTCTTGAATGAGGTGGTGGTATTTATTGGCCCGACTGCCAGCAACTTGGTGGCGTACAATTAGGCTTCTGTACTGCATTGATTCGCAAGCATTGGCGACTTCAGTTTCGTTGTAGTTGCTTACAGGGCTACGGTTTGTCTTTTGATTGGCGCCCAAAGTGAGCGCATTGATGGTGAGGGGGTACTGCTCTGGTGTGGTGGCTTCTTTTTCAATCAGAACACCAATAAGACGCATTTCTATGGGGTTGAGTGTATCCATAATTCATGATTATTTAAGTGGCAGATGATTATTCATCAGTCTTTCAGTCGTCGAGAGTTGTTTTTAGGGTTTTAGCGTAGACTTAGAAATCAATGCTAAGGACCTGAAGGCAGAGAGTATGGCTGGAGTTTGTTTAGCGCAGAATTGTGTTTAGTAGAGAATCAAGCTCTTCCCGACTCAGGGGGAGTTCGACTTTTTTGTGGGCAGATTGCAGTCCGCTGATGATTTTGCAGGTGCCGCTCTCCAAGCTCAGTTTGACGCAGAGGAACTTGAGAAGCGCTTTATTGGCTCTGCCCTTTTCGGGAGCGGCTTGTAAGGATATTTTTAGTTCATCGCCCAACCAGCCTAGAATGGCATCTTTCGACGAGGATGGCGTGACTTTAACTTTGAGTTGCATTAGTTCTGAGTCACATTAGTGATTGCGATGATATGGAGTTGGCTTATTCGTTTGTTGGCTAAGCGCATAATAATCTGTGATAGAATAAATTCAAATAAATCGTCTGTGCTGCTCTACCATATACAATGGCAATGATATTAATTGATAGTTTACCTTATCCTCTCCACCCTCACTATTCCTAACTTTATGCTGTACCTTCTGAATGGACGGGAGGTTGAGGTCAAAACGCATGGCAAGCATGGCTTTTTTGGTGTTCATAAATTGGTTGAGTGAGCGCAATGAGCCACTTTTCCCAGCCTTCACTTCAATTGGAATAATGCTTTGATTTGATTGAACTACGAAGTCAACTTCGGAATTTTTGGATTTCTTTTCTCTCAGCCAGTAATGAAGTTTAGGTGATTCATTTTCCCTTTCGAGAGTCAATAAATGTTGAGCAATAAACTGCTCAGCCAAATTCCCCTCATTGATAAATTTTGCATTGAGCATTTCATCGGAGCTAATCCAATCGACTCTACAGCTTCTGTTCATAAGGCCGCAGTCTAAGAAATAAGGCTTGTAGACTTTATCGTCGGCTTCTGCTTTAAGGGGGATGCCATTCGCATCAGTATGATTAACTTTTGTAAGTATTCCTGCTTTTATGAGGAGCTGAAGAGCAGTCTTTATGACTCTGGATTGTGCGTCCGAGTCTATGTTGACATACTTTATTTTTGAGCCAATCAATTGTGGTATTTTGTCGAATACTTTCTGTACCATTAAGAGTTGTGAGTCAGTACAGTATTTGGAAAAATCATCCTGGTAGGTCTCTAATATGGAGGATTGTATATTGATTGGTTCTTGATGGTCATGATTCTGAAGATAACTACTGACCACTTCCGGCATTCCTCCTATGAGCAGGAAGGATCTTAGTAATTCTCGAAGCTGATTGTGTGCACTTTCAGGAAAAGGTTCTTCGAAGGAAAAAGAGTTCATCAGCTGAATTAGTTCTTTTTCACCTTTTGCTTCAACAAACTCTGTGAATGTAAGCGGCCCAAGAAATAGGTACTCAACTCTTCCTACGGGCATAGAAAAATTATGTTTGGCTAAAGTAAACTCTAAGAGCGATCCGGCTGAGATGACCGGCAGCTCCGGCATTTCCTCGTGAAAGTACCTTAGGGCAGCAAGAGCATGAGGAGTAGCTTGTATTTCGTCCAAGAAAAGAAGCGAGCCAGGAGACTGAAGGGAGCCTTTCTTGCATAAAAACTGTATTTCTGAGCAGATTCGCTGAACAACATGACCTACGCTTACATGAAGTGAATCTCGAGAAACATCGAGCACTCAATGCTATCTTTGAAAC
>JADGBV010000428.1 GCA_015231345.1 Planctomycetota bacterium | reverse complement strand
TAATTTAGCCTAATTTAGCCTAATTTAGCCTAATTTAGCCTAATTTAGCCTAATTTAGCCTAATTTAGCCTAATTTATAGGCAGATTTTTTTATTCGGGGCGTCCTTTTAGAATACCGCTGGACGATGTTGTTTAGGTACTAGACTACCAATTCTATTTTTTTTTGACTAAAATATAAGGGGCACAAATGGTCCATATTGTAGGGGGATCGATAGCTGCATTGCTTGGAATACTAGGGATTATTCAGTGGTGGAATAATTTTGGTGATGTGTTGCGTGGGAGCATTCCTCTTCTTCTTCTCGTTGGTGGTTTTGTTGCTGTGAGCGCTGGCCTTCAAATGAAAAAAGAGGCAGGAGATTCGGAATAGCACTCCTATTCGGAAACGATTATGGGAATATTTATTAAAGCGGAAACTAAAACTTGTGTGAGTCCTTGGATTGGGCTTTTACTGATAGTTTGTGTGTGTGTGTTTATTGCTACGGCTATTTATTTTAAATTTAGCGATAAAAGGGCGCAACACAGAATTCCGAAACAGCCAATGGCGCAGGGTGTGCATGGTCAAAATGCACCACTTCGTCAAGGGGCACGCCAGGCGGCATTTCAAACTCCCGCACGTTCTGGCTATTTGAATAACGGAGAGAAACTCGTTTTTTAAATTTTGTGATGCAGAATTCGGGACAAGTATGTCATTCCTCCATACGATGGTGGGCTTTAGGCTTAGCAGTGCTGGCTCTCGCCCTCGTTGGCTGGGTTGTTTGGAATCGAGCTACTCTTTTTCAGTGGAGGAAGGGTGAATTTGAAGGGGTTATTCCAGGTACTCAGCCCCTGATTGATCAACCCATGGCCCAGAACTTTCTGCAGGCTCAAAATGTCGGGCTACAGCCAACTTTGCCCTTGCCTGCTCCATCGCCTATGCCCTACGGTGGTGCTCAGCAATTGCAATCTGGTGTGAATCAGCCAGTTTACCAAGCGCCTAGTAGCGTTCCTAATAACACTCAGCCTACTTTTGCTGCAGGATCCGTACCTACGCAGGCAAGAGCCTTTCAACAGGGTGCTCAGCAAACCTTACAGGCAAGACTCCCTCAGCAGAGTACCCAACAATCGACGCAGGGAGGGTCCCCTCAGCAACCTGCGCATAATTATCAAAAGAGTCTGAGTGATGCAGTGAGTGCCGTGCTTCCCACGGTTTGTGATATTCATGCTATAAGTTCACTGAGGCATATGCTCAATGGTAAGCCTCAAGCACCTAATACGATGCGCTTTCAGCAACCATTTGATGGTGTGATTGATAAGTTTCATCAAAACCGCGGCTATGAAAATATAGGTGCGGGAGTCATGGTCGATGAACGGGGCTACATTTTAACAAACTACCATGTTGTTGCTAATGCATCAAGTATTCTAGTTACGGTCCCCGGTAATCCTGCGGAAGATTTAAGTGCACAGGTGGTCGCTCAAGATATTTCACAGGACCTTGCAGTGATTAAACTTCAAACGAATAGAACGGGTTATACAGTGGCACAATTGGGTGATTCCTCTTTTGTTCAGCTTGGTGATTTGGTTCTTGCTGTAGGAAGTCCTTTTGGTATTGCGCAGACTGTCACCAGCGGGATATTAAGTGGTAATCGACGTTCTGTTCGTGTTGGGGCTGTTCGTTATCGTAACCTTTTTCAGACCGATGCGCCTATTAATCGCGGCTCTTCGGGAGGGCCTTTGGTTAATTTGCATGGGGAAGTTATTGGCATTAATACTGCCATATATGCTCCTACGGGAGTGTCCAATGGAACAGGTTTTGCTGTTCCCATTAACGAAGCAAAAGCATTTCTTGGCCGTGTTCTCAAAAGACGTATAAGAGCCAATCTCGATAGACGAGGTATTGCGCAGACTGCTGTGCCAGTTCAGCCAGCTGCCGTCGCTAGGCCTCAGCCTGTGCGTTTTGGCCTTGAAGTTGTGAATCTCGACCCTTTTAAAGCACGACTTTTCAATGTAAGTACAGGCGGTGTTTTGGTGAATGCTGTTATACCGAATTCACCAGCGGGTTTTGCTGGCATTGATAGAGGTGATGTGGTTATTTCCATTGGGGGTGTGCCAGTATCATCGATTCATACCATTCCCTCCCTAGTGTCTGGACTTCAAACAGGGCAAAATGTCAATGTGCGTTTTGTGAGAAATGGTAAATTAGACGAAGTTCTCGTTAAGGTGTGGTGATGATCTGCTGCTCATTAGAAAAAAATAACCTAAGAGAACTCCAGGGAAGCGAGAGCTTCATGAATGTATTGCCCCAAATCTTTATCAGCATCTTCAGGAAAAAATAATGAAGGAAAGAGTCGCTCAAGCAGGCGGTGCTGCCGTTGTTATTGATGAATTTACAGCACAAATTAAACGTGCTGATGCTAATGCCATCTTTATCATGGTGTCTATTGCTCTCGTACTTATTCTTGGTCTTTATGCTCTCTTTTCTGAGCATGATACTCCGGTTGTCGGTAATCCTGCTTGTGGAAAAATAGTGATAGCTGCAGATGGAGCAAAATTGAATTCATCAGTAGCAGCCTCTCTTGCAGCTGCACCTTACTTTCAGGTTATTGAGCCTTTAAGTGGTAAGCAAATTGAAGTCTTTAAGAATCCATTTATTGGAACGGCGAGCAATGGGCAGGATGTCTCTTACTTTATCGCAAGTAAAGGCGAAGAAGCTGTCATTGCTGGGCAGGTTAATCAGGCAAGTGATGCGATACTGACAAACTTGGGCATTCGTGTCTTTGCTGGTTTTAACGGCCCTATTGTTGAGGCTGTCGAGCTTTATCGCCAAGCACGTATCTCACATAGTCTGCGCGTTCAAGGACGTGGTGGGCGACAGGGGAATAACTCTCCTGCACTTCCGGTTGCCTTTGGTCAAGGGCCGCTATTTTCGTGTCCCGCCTGTCAGTTGACTGTCGACCCCGCTGTTGACGCTATTCAGCCTCCACAGGCATGCCCTCAGTGTCAATTTGGAATGGGAGGCCATATTCATCAGCCTCAGCAGATGCAAAATCAGCAAGTCGGCTTTGGTAATAACGGTGCTGGTTTTCTTCCTCAGCAGATACAAAATCAGCAAGCTGCCTTTGGCAATAACGGCGCCTGCTTTATTCCTCAACAAACTCCAACTCAGCAAGCTGCCTTTGGTAATAACGGCGCCTGCTTTATTCCTCAACAAACTCCAACTCAGCAAGCCGCTTTTGGGGCGGGTGGAGGAGCTTGCATTATACCTAATCGCTAAGAATTATGAGAACGCGATACGAGGACTACAAAAGAGTAAAGGCATACCGATTAAGTGTCGGCGTGCTTTGTTTCTTGTTTATCGTCTTTCTTCTCGCGGGAATCCTTCATATTGGCGCCGGTTCGGCT
>JADGBV010000427.1 GCA_015231345.1 Planctomycetota bacterium | reverse complement strand
GGTTCGGCATTAATGCTGATGGCTTTGGCCGAAAGTTCTATTTTTGGATCCGCTCCAAACACGACAGTTAATGCGAATCGCATTACAACGATGTTTTTAGATATGTACGAGAAAAAGGAGAAGAAGCTAGGTTGGGGGTATAGTGGTGCCGGAGAAGATTTTTCAGTCAGTGGCTGGGTGGCTTTGGGGCTTAAAAGTGCTCATCAAGCGAGTTTGCAATCTGTGAGCACACCTCGTTACAAAAAAGTCTTTGCACAATATAGAAAGTGGGTGGAGACAATGACGAATGAAAAGAAAGGTGAAGCTTACTACCGTCCAGGACGCGATGCTACAAAAAATATGATGTACGTAGGTATGTTTCAGAGGCAATTTATGGGCTTCCCTAGGTCGGATTTGTTTTTAACAATGGCTGGTAAAAATACAATTAAGTTATCAGATAAAATACTGAAGAGGAAGGAAGGCCCCTCTGATATATACGGATTATACTATGGAACCTTAGCTAGTTTTCAGCAACAAGGCAAGACTTGGGCTTACTGGAACCCTTTAATGAAGAAATTGTTGGTTAATTCTCAACTCCCCGGTGACCCAAATAAGTTGGGAGGATCTTGGAAACCAGGCAGTGATGGCGTGAGTCGTGAAGGAGGGCGGGTGATGACTACGGCCTTACTGACATTATGTCTTGAAGTGTATTATCGCTATACATTGATGCAATAAAGTCGATGGCGAAGAAACTGAAACTCGAAAAGAAAAAGACGCGCCTTGCCAAAGCTCAGCCTTTGGACCCTAAGATTGTTGAAGCGAAAAAGGTTAAGTTTTTTTGGCTGAATATTTCTGGCCTTGCAATTCTATGTTTATTGTTGTGTGGAGAAAATTACTACTATTTCTCTAATAAGGCAAGTCGACATGTTCTTTTGCAGGAAAAGGCTGATCACAATAAGGAGTTACTACTTAAACAGGGGAAGACCCAGGCTTTAGGTGATGGGATCAAAGAAGGTCAAAAATTGTTAAATACAGCCAAGAGGACTAAAGATGATTCCCGTAAAATGCGCTTTTTAAACTTAGCTCTCGTTAAATTTCAAGAGATGGAGCATGTATTAAAGGGGGGCGATCATAAAAAGATGCAAATAAGTGTCAGGAACAAAATTAAAAATATAAAAAAGCTAAAGAAGAGTACTTTGGAGCGATTGGAAAGCAGCAGTGAGGAAGCTATAACGAGTGAAGGTAATATTCAATGAGTAGAGGGATTCACTTTCTCATTTTTATGGCGTCCCTCGTGATGATTTATATTGTTGATAACCCCCTTAATCATCGTTTGGGTGATCACCCTTTTGAATCAGAATTGATAGGTATAGATGAGCATCTCGAAAAAGTAGAACAAGAGAACCAGCAAAAGAAAGGTGAGGAAAAAGAAAAGAATAAAAAGGAAAAACAAGGAAAAGACAAGGAGAAGGAATTCTTATCCCCTCAAATCGCTTTAGGCTTATCGCTTGCCTTTTTTATATTTTTATGCTTAGCAGGGGCTTTTTCTTATATTAAAGGAAAGAAGAACCGGACTGATCCTGTTGAAGCGGTAAGTGTTTTTGAAGAAGAAACTCTTAGTTTTCGGGGTATCATTGCTGGTTTAGAATTGCCTCATTGGTTCTATTGCTACGGAACCTTTTTTGTCCTTTGCGGTTCTTTGTACTTTTATCAAGGCCATCAAGGCTCTTCGCAATTACATGATCAGATTAAAAGTTTTGAATATAAAGATAAAGTCATTCTGTATCGTAGCGATAAGGAAAAACAATATGAAAGCCATATCCGTTTTGAGTACAACAGCGATTTAAATCGTAAAGAGAAAGGTGGATTCTTGCTTGCCCTAGGAGTTATGGTTATTGTTTTTGGTGCTTTTTATCACAAAACTTTAAAGCGAAGCAAGTGATTGTAATCACCACATAGGATATATATTAGACTTAAATATTTAATGGAGTGACAATCTGGTTCCCTGGTTACAAAACGTATCTCTTTTCAAAAATTTCAGTAATGATGCTTTGGAGGAAATATCTTCTCTTACTGAAGTTGAATCTTTCGGGGAAGGCAAAGTCTTTTTTAATGAAGGTGATGAAGCTGATTGTATGTATGTACTGGTCTCTGGTCAGGTTCGCATAGAAAGGGAATTTGAAAATAGAAAGAAAACACTAGTCATTCTAGAAGCGGGTGACTTTTTTGGTGAAATGGCTATTGTGACCAATGGCAAGAGAAGCGCGACAGCAGTTTGCTCACAAGATGCAGTGGTTTTGCAATTAACCAAAAGCGATTTCTTAAAAAAGCTCCGTTCCGATGCCAATATTTGCTTTGAAATGCTCGAAGAAATTTGCCTCAGGCTTAAAGTGGCAGATCAAGAAATTGAACATCTCTCATTTCGAAATCTTCCTGGCAGAATAGCAACAAAAATATTAGACCTTGCCAATCAATTTGGCGTGATGACCGATAGAGGTTTTGAAGTGAAACTGGATATTACTCACCACGATTTATCTGAAATGGTCGGAACAAATCGTGAAACCGTCTCTAAATATGTCTCCATGTTTAAAAAAGAAGGCTCTTTGGATTATCGCGATAAGCAAATCACAATTCTGGATAAACGCAAATTACTGCGTTGGAGCTAAAAACTGACTGAGCTTGTGGTGACTTCGAAATGAGGGCGAGTGTTTAGATCTTAAATGGAGTATTACTTTTGAAGAGTGACTCCTCCAAAGGCTATGAGTGTTTTAAAAGTCCTCATAGGTATTGCCGCTGAGGGGGCCAAGAACTCTAAAAATCTTAACGAAATTATTAGCTTTGTACTTGTGTAATATGGAGATTCAATAAAAAGCCCCCAGCTTAAATAACCTTTAAGCTTTTGGGCTTGTAGCTCAGTTGGTTAGAGCAGCGGACTCATAATCCGTTTGTCCGGGGTTCAAGTCCCTGCAGGCCCATCTTGAAAAGCCCCTTTTGCTATAAGCAAAATGGGCTTTTTTCTTTAAAACAAAAGGATTTAAAGAGATTCTTGCTTTGGTTTTCAGAAAGTCAGAGCTACCGAGAGTTAACGAGAAATACTGAGCGTAGGGTTCATAAATTCGACCAATACAAAACTCCTGAATATACAAAAATAAATCATGATCACGCCCAAATTTGATCATCGAGAGTAAAATAAAGAAGTCAGTGGCCCAGGTATCGTCTTTATTTTCGTTGAAAAACATTTCGTAGCTTTCGCAGGACTTCCGATCTGGAGCAGGCTCGATTCCATATCGGAACAAAACATTTCGGATTGCAGTTTTTGAGATTGTGATGCCAACATTTTTTAATTCTCCTTTGATCCTTTTGTAGCCCCAACTGATATTAAGAATAGCCATGCTGACAATTAAGTCTTCAAGGGTTT
>JADGBV010000426.1 GCA_015231345.1 Planctomycetota bacterium | reverse complement strand
CCCCCGAATAGTACCGAGCCCTAAAATACATCAGGCCCGACCCAACATACTCAACTTTTATGGACTGAATTTCCGGCCTAAATGAGCTATTGGCAGCTAAAAAAGAAAACGCGTTTTGCTCCAATATTGGAGAAAAACGCGCAGAGCCCCACATCGCGTCGAAATCCTCGCGCGTAAGGGAGACATCAGGCTCTGAAATCGTTGAATTCATGGGAACAATGGTAATCCCCACCAAAAGATTTAAACCCCTATTTAAGTCTTATTTTCGTCTGAAAAGCAAACTCGGCACGCAAAGCTCAGGCAAAACCTGATTTTTCTGTTTTTCGCGAGGATGATGGGCCTTGTGAATACGGAATAAATCCTTCGGATAGACCTTTGTATAAGCTTCGGTCGAGCTAATGACGCTATGCCCCAAAAGAGCCTGTACACTGACCAACGGAGCTCCGTTTTTGAGCATATGCGTTGCCGATGACTTACGAAATGAGTGACTACTCGCCTTCGTGCGTATGTTGGATTTCTCGCGAAGCTCACGCACACGACGGGTAATATAATCTGCTGAAAGTCGATTTCCGTACGTGTTCTGAAAAACAGCTTTATTCTCTTTGTTTGGACGGTGCAATTCAATGTACTCAGACAAAAGCTCACAGACATAGCGACCGACAGGGGAAATTCTCCCTCGACCGGTTTTCCCGGCTTTTACACGCAACGAACGACTATCTAAACTAAAATCCGTAACATTCAGGCCAACTACTTCAGAGCGTCGAAGAGAACAAGAATACATGAGTTCAAGAATCGTTCTGTCCCGATATGCCATTGAATTTAGAGGATCGGCAGGAATCATCGATAGCAACTTCTCAGTTTCCTTACCTGTCATAACATTCTTTGGAAGAAGCTTCTCCAGCTTTGGATATTGCAACTTATCAAAGGGGTTTATGAGTATCATATCACGATCATGCATCCAATTATAGAAGTGTTTGAGCGTAGCAAAATGCTGAACCCATGTTCGCTTACTCAATTCAGGTCGACAGATGAAGGTGATTATTATTTCTTTAACCGCATTTTTGAACCCGCCCGAGCATTCATCTTTAAAATTCTCCAGAATCCTGCGATACTTTTTGAGGGTAGTCTCAACTCGGTGGGGTCTCATGCAGTTAAGAAAAGAAGTAATCATCTCTTCGTCAGTCACTTTTCTCCCTCGGGTGTGTATTGTGATGCACAGATTGAAGGCGATGGAAACCTTGTTTGATATAGCGGGCTGTTGTACTAATATCGTCGTGCCTGAGGAATTCTTGAATGTACCGAATATCAACGCCCTCTTCATCCAAATGGGTTGCGATGGAGTACCGAAACGTATGAGGACTTATGGTTTCCTTAAACCCTGCCAGAACACCACAGCCTTTTACAATCCGGTAAATCTGATAATCGTTTAGTCGTTTGCCGGTATAGCATGACAAAAAGAGCTCTTCGCACCCGGTCTTGTTTATAGTCGTCCATACTTTTTCTATGTAAAACCTCAGGAAATGAGCCGCCATCTTCCCCACGGGAAGAATAGCCTCTTTTTGCCCTTTTCCCAGCACTCGAATACTCCTGAAATCATCTCCAAAATCAGCAGGTTTTACCAGGCATATTTCATGCCTGCGCAAAGCGCAGGAGTAAAATAACTCAAGTATTACACGATCTCGAAAACCGGTATAGGTTGTCAAATCAGGCGATGAAAGCAGATGCTTGATTTGCTTTACAGACAAAACCGAACATGGCTCCTCAGCTTTTCGAGGTTGCTTAACCATACTAAAAGGATTCTTGAAAATCCAGTCCTGACGCACTGCTTCCCGGTAAAACATACTTAAAATAGCAATACTCGTTCGAATGGTATTTGCTTTTCGCCCCATATTCGTCAAATGCTGAATATACTCTTCTGCTTTTTTGTTGGTCACTCCAAGCTCATCACCTTCAAAGCCCGTATCATTCAAGTATTCCCAAAACCGTTTCTGACCAGCCTTCTCGGTACGAATAGTTCCTTCGGTCTTGCTGCATATATGGGGGAGCTGTAAATACGCATCAAAATGCTGCCCAAATTGTCCCATTTTTTGCTCGCACACAAACACCCCCCCTTGATCCCCAGGATCTTCTGACGAATTAGCATTTTTCCCCGTCATTACTGGGCTTAAATTCGTTGACGAATTAATGACGAACCCTGACGAATTTCGAGTCGTTTTGACAATAGTGAAGGTTTTTTCCCGTCATTACTGACTTTATAAGGATTTCTAAAAAGTGACGCATTTCGAGTCATTATGACACATTTTTCTTTAATCGCCTTCGAATTTCATCTGGATGCGTGAGATTAAGGGGAACAATAATCTCATTTGGTGTAACCGTCAGCTTGTAACGAAACCCACCGCGACCACGACTTGAGGCTATAGAGTAGACATAATCCATATTGCTAAGCTCAGTCATAGACCGGCGTACCTTTGGCTCGCTCCAGTCTGTCCAACCTCGAAGATCACGGCGATTAAAAAGGATATCATCCCAATGCACCCCTTCTGTTTCGGATATTTTGCTTACCTCACGGTGAATCACTCCAACAAGATCAGAAGCATCTTTGTGAAGCTGTGAGTATGTGTTCTTAAATATTTCCTTCGTTAATTCATAAGCACAGGCATAATCATCAGCGGTAGCCTCAAGATACTTTGTTCCACTACTGGTGGCTCGTATGGGCCGTTGATATTGATGAAGCAATGCTATATGCGCAATTAAAAACAAAAAGCGTTTAAAATCTCGTCGCATACGTGTCGTGTTGTCAGGAAAACCAATCCATTCTCGGTAGGGTATTTCTACGTTGTAGGGCTTTAAAAGACGCTGTGCATTACGATGAACTCTCAAAATAGAGTCGTGATTTTTTTGTATATCCCACTGCTCAGGAGCAAACAAATCCCGCTCCCGGTCATGGATACGACGGGTTTGTTCCCGTGATTCATCCATTGATAGTTCAAATACGCGAGAGCGATTATCTTCAGTAATGGTATGCGTCGTGCTATCCCAAACGGTAGCAGGACCTTCAACCTCCTTAATAACCGTTTTGCAATTACCATCTTCATCTTTCTGCACAACTGCAAGGGATAGCTTTGACCTGCTCATAAGGGAGCGCAAAGCAAACTCAGCTTCTTCAGCTCCATTGCGCTCATCGATTATGAGAATCTTGTGCCTGAGGCTATCCATGTAATACAGCGATTGCCCGGAGATTCGAGAAAAGAACTCAACCGACTCAGGCGGAAATAATGAGATAACGGTTTCCATCATAGCAGACTTTCCACTTGATGACGAAGACTGGATGGATATGTGAATGGGAAAATCCGTTATTCTTCCAGTTGCTGATATATAGTGCAATAACTTCTCTTTGTCCTGCCCAATA
>JADGBV010000425.1 GCA_015231345.1 Planctomycetota bacterium | reverse complement strand
TTATAGGTTATGGCATCAGTGCTATCGTCGTCTTTCCCCTTGTGTATGTTGTGCTTGGGCTGATCACAAAAGAGTTCAGTTATTTTGATAACAAACTCAGAGGGAGTCACCGTATTTTAGGCTGCGCTTTTTCTTTATTGAAGGGTTTGGTTGTTGTGGTTCTCCTTTCAAGTGCTTTAGGCAAAATGCCAATCCAGTCTCACCTAGTTGAGAGCTCTCTTTTTATTCGGCATATGTCCTTGTACCCTCTTGAGGAATCGTCTTTACCAAAAGGGCAGTGAAGGGGTCTAGGAAAGAATCATACCTTCGGCAATGGCAAAGGTTAAGGGATAATATTCAAGTCCCGGAGCACCTTCCCATTGCGGATAAGGTGCCTGAGCTCATAGAGCTTCTGCAGAGTCACGATACCGTGATTGTAGCTGGAGAAACGGGCTCAGGAAAAACAACCCAAGTGCCAAAAATATGCTTAATGGCAGGCTTGGCTAAGGAGGGTCGAGTCATGGTCACTCAGCCTAGACGTTTGGCTGCCACTAGGACTGCCATGCGCATCGCTGAGGAGTGTGGCGTTGAAGTGGGTGAAGGTATTGGTTACCGCATTCGCTTTCAGCATAAAAGTAATGAGAACTCATGTATTGAAGTCGTAACAGACGGTATTCCTCTCAGTGGCAATTTAGCTCAACGGCCTTTTCAAGGTTGCGATGTTGTCATTGTTGATGAGGTTCATGAGCGTAGTGTAAATATTGATTTGCTTTTGGGTTTACTTAAATTAGAGCGGGAAAAAGGTTCCAAGTTAAAGATTATTTTAATGTCAGCCACTTTAGATACGCAGAGTTATCAGAAGTTTTTCCCTGAGGCTAAATTATTTGAAGTCGAAGGCCGTACCTTTCCTGTGGAACTCTTCTATGAGAAACCTGATGACGGAACGTTGGCGGAACAACTATCTCACAGTATACGAGAATGGCTTAATATTGGCTTTACTGGTGATGCCTTATGCTTCTTGCCAACAGAGCGAGATATTCGAGAAAGTGAGAAGGTGATATCGAAAATGTTACCTTCTGGCTTTGAAGTCTTGCCTCTTTTTTCTCGTCTAAGTCAAGCCGATCAAGATCGTGTTTTTCGTAAGGGAGGCAAGAGGAAAATTATCTTAAGCACGAATATAGCAGAAACTTCCATCACTCTATCGGGTGTAAAAATAGTCTTTGATACTGGTTTTGTGCGTATGCTCCACTATATGCCAGGCAGGGATTTGCCCGTATTGAAAGTCGAGAGAGTGTCGAAGGCTTCGGCCAAACAACGTATGGGCCGGGCGGGAAGGATATCTCCAGGGAAGTGTGTGCGCTTATACGCGGGAAATGATTATCAGACATTCGACGAGTTCACCATTCCCGAAATCAAAAGACAAGATTTGGCCTTGGTTATTTTAAAGCTTGTCGCCATGGGCTTTCGCAATCCACAGGAGTTTCATTTTGTCGACAAGCCTCTTCCCAAAGCTTTCAAAAGCGGAATCGATCAACTTCTTTTTCTAAATGCTCTAAGGCAAGATGGCGATGATTTAAGAATTACCGGTTTGGGTAAGAAAATGGTGCGGCTGCCCCTTTCTCCTCGCTTAGCTCATATGATGATTCAGGGAGAAAAAGAAAATTTGCTAGGTGCCACGGCTGTATTGGCTGCTTTCTTGTCCATTCAAGACCCCAGGCAAAACCCAGTGGAGGAACTCAAGAAGGCTCGGGCAAGTCATTTGCAGTGGCAGGTCGAAGGCTCAGACTTTATGGGCGTGTTCTTTTTATACGAAACATACCTTAAGAAAGAAACGCAAGTTTCTAAGACGGCTCTAAAGAAATGGTGTCATAGTCAATACCTCTCTCCTGTGCGCATGAGGGACTGGAAGCAACTATCTCGTGAGCTTCAGTCCATGTTAAAGAGATCGCCTTCTAAAAACTTTAAAAAACCTCCTGAAGATAATTTTCATCAACTTATATTAGGTTCTCATCTTGATTCCTTATTGGAGAAAGATGAAAAGGCGAATGATGGTAGCTACCATTCGCTGGGAAGGAAGGCTATTTTTGTTCACCCTTCATCTTCTTTAAATCAGACGAAATGCGATTGGGCTGTCTGCACAGCTTTCCTAAATACTTCGCGTCTTTTTGCCTTAAACGTAGCAAAAGTGCAAGTGGAATGGGTGCTGGAAAAAGCTGCTCATTTGCTTGTTTCTGTGCGGGGAGAAGCACGCTACGACGAGCGCAGTGAAAAGGTGGTGAGTGAAGAACGTTTGTTTTTTAAAGGCCACTTATTAAAGAGTATTCCCAGTAAAGATCACTTTCCCGTTGATCCGGAAAAAGCTACGGAGGTTTTTATTCGCGAGGCTTTACTAGCTGGGAAAGTCAATTGGCGTCCTCTTCAGCAGAACGAGGACTTACTCAAGCAACTGCAAAATTTAGATAGCGCCTTGAGAGTGCGCAGTGCCTATTGTAATGAAGATCGCCTTATAGAGCTTTATGTTAAAAAACTTGGGCATTGCTCCCGCGTAAGTGATCTCAAGAAAAAGAATAAGCATGACATCACCCTAAGTTTTCAGGAATGCATGGATGAGGAGTGGGAGGCCTTAAGTCGGGATTACCCCATGCAGGTTCAAGTCATCCCTGACGAACTAAGCTTGCCTTTAAGTTATCACTATTTACCTGGGCAAAAAGATGATGGCGTGCATCTCCCTCTTAAGCAAAGCCAATTGGGTGGACTCACTCACTCTATGATCGAATACGGAGTGCCAGCTTATTTTCAGAGACGATTGGAAATAGCCTGGGAGCAACTTCCTAAGGATTTTAAAAAACATTTTGTGCAAGAGGATTTAATAAAAGTTTGGCAAGAGGAATACTTAGCCAATGAAAATGATGTCTCTTTATTAGATTTTTTTCGTCATTGGATGCTCACTCATACCTCGACTCAAACTCTTGTAGATGAATGGCTGGGAAGTATTCAGAAGAATACCCCGAATTATTTTATTATCAAGCTGATCGTTCTGAGCCAGAAAGGAAAAGAACTATATGCCAGCCGAGATTTAGTCTGGTTGCGTGGCAAGTGTAAGGCGGCAATGGGTAATTCATTAGTCGCTAGGTACTGCAGAGAAAAAGAAAAAGTGGTTGTGAGTCATTATTCTCAATTCGATGTTATTGAACTAGCTGAATCTTCACTGGCAGCTCTAAAAAATCAATTTGATCTGCCTATTAGCTTAGGCTTGGTGGAAGGAGAACCGTTGGAGGTGTATCCTTGCTTGTATCTTAGGGCGAAGGATTTGTGGTATGGTTTAAGGAAGGATAGGGAAGAGGCACATAAGACCACGATGTTGACCTTGGCTCAAATAGTTGGGCCAGTTAAGATCCGAGATGTGGAGTTTGATTCTCATATTCTTTCAGTTATGCTTGTGATGCGTTTGGAGTTAGGGCCCTA
>JADGBV010000424.1 GCA_015231345.1 Planctomycetota bacterium | reverse complement strand
ATTGGAGCTTTGGGTGCGAGGAACTAATAGACCCCATTTTGAAGAACTAGTACGTGATGAAGATGGTTATTATGAGCCGATCATACATCCCATGACTTATCCTGAAGACTACTTAGAACTTCCGTATACCTTTTTTGATTTAGCCAATCATCCTGATTTTGGTAACGTCGTAGGAACTGTATATTCAGAGAAATATAAGACTAAATCTTTAGTCGGTCGGATTAGAACACAATTGAAGGATAAAGTAGATGCGAACAAGGTTGGTGTGATAGAAACTTACAATAGGGTTGAATCACTTTGTCAATTTAAAATGTGGGATGAAGACGAAATAAATGAAAAGGCTGCTGTTGGAGGCTTTGCTCTATATGGATTAGGCAAATCTGGTTTGCCTGAAGGTGTCGCCGGAGGTACTTGGAAGCGAACTGGTGCTCCTATCTCTGATGGGAGTCAACCTATTACAATTTATCTAAAAATTGAGGCGTTTGATGTTTTTGATCCTCTAGATTTTGCGGAATTTAAATTACCTATAGATGACGGAGGTACTCCAACTGAGTTGATTTTTCATGATGCATGGATGGAAAGATATCAAAATATATCTAGTAATTATTTGGGCGGAACTGCCAAGCCTTATAGACTGGGCACTAAGTATAATTGGCCAGTCATAGAGGTGAATACTACAATTGGTCCTGATATTCCTTAAATACTTTAATTATTATTTATGTTTGTTACATGGAGAATTCGATGAGGTATAAATTTTTGATGTTGATTGCTATAATATTGAGTATAGTTTCATCATCTTCTGCTAAGCTGCCAGGATATGAGTATAAACAAAAAAATCTTGTGATTTCTGACTATGGTATATTTGTGATCGCAGAATGCATAGGCTCAGGAGCAGGTTTTGGTGATAACCTAATTAATGTTCGTTTAGAATATCAAGCATCTAAAGATTGTCCATTCGAAGAAGTCAAAGATAAGAATGAAGTCATGTATTATTATATGGATAAGAGTCAGTTGATTTTTAGCAGTGGTGCGACATTAATAGTTAGTGACTTGTCTGAAGAGGCAATGATGGTGATCCCTCTTTCTACCTCAGAGGTGAATAGAGGCGCATCAGGCATTGAAAGTATCAATTTCACTATCCCTGAAAAATATTTCGAACGTTCAACAATTTATATAGAATACAGAATAATGGGAAGGAATAATAAATCTTTTAGTAGACTAGTTGTTTTTGATCTAGATAAATTAGCAGCTATGGATTCTAATAATAATTTTGCTAAAAGAAAACGCAATGTAAGAGAAAAGGCATTATCGGGCAATCGAGGTAGCAAATAAACGGTAAATAAACGGGACGCTAGAATCGCTAAATAATCGACTGGTGTTTAAAGTTTTCATATTTTTATACCTAAATTTATACCCTGAAGCTGCTCAGAATGAGATATTAGACCACAATTGAAGGATAAAGTAGATGCGAACAAGGTTGGTGTGATAGAAACTTACAATAGGGTTGAATCACTCTGTGATTATGAAATGTGGGATGGCTCGCTAAAGGACACACCATTTCTCCACCCCACCCAAAAACCCCTAAAACTCAACAAAAACCTCACCATCCGTGCCGCCCTTTCGATTCTTAGGCCCCAGCCCTCCGGCTCTCCTGTAGTGCTTCAAAATTCAAAATAACCCTATCAGCCCATGTAATCGAACCACAAATGTGAATTTGTCAGTGGAATGATTCCCAAAACCAGCTCAATCCCACCCGAATCACGCGAATATACCATCAAATACGCGAAAAGTGCGTATTGATCCCTGCCTTATTTCAAGCTATAATCACAAATTCTCTAAAAAGAACTCTAATCAAGAAGCCTTGCGGCAATAAAAACTCTGATTCCCATCACAGCGAGAATATCTTTTCACTCGACCCATTTCCTTAAAAGCAGAATCATCAGGAAGCGGGATCTTCCCATCCAACCCTTGATGATGGCGTTCTTTATTGTAGAAATCAGAAGCAGCCCTTAGCTGTCTACGAAATTTTCTCTCACCCCAACTAATTCGGCTTCCGATCAGTTCTCTCATGGTTCTTATTGCCCGTTCAGTATGTGAATTCATTTTTGGCGCATGGAATGCAGTTTTTGTCACGAAAAGATTTGATTCTTTTTCAAAGCTATTATCAACAGCCTTTGAGAATATCGTATCATTATCATGCACGATATATTTTGCTCCCTCAAATTTTCCATCAGCATTAAAGTCCCGAATGCGATTGATAACCCACTGCTCGTTTGGTTCCTCTGTCGCTCCTGCATAAATGAGTTCTCTCGTTTTCCAATGAATAAAAACAAGAACATAAAATGTCTGAAGCCCGTATGAGGTGAATACTTCCTGAGTGAAAAAGTCACATCCCCAGACTTTTCCACAATCTTTCAGAGCCTTCCAGTTGCTTTTCTTTCTCTTTGTTGCTGGTGGAATCCCATGTTTTTTGCGGATTCTTCTTATCGTTGAATCTGATACTTTTTCGTAAAGACGTGTTGCGTTGTTAGCGATAGTACGGTCTCCCCAGTTGGGATTTTCTCGACAAGCGCGAACAACATATTTTTCGATAAGAACAGATGATTGTGGACGGCCAACACTTCTTTTTTTATTGCGGTCGGAGTAATCCCATTTCTTGGAAACAAGTTTGTCGAACCAGCGTTTGTACGTTTCCACGGAAAAATCGGGAGCCCACTGCTTGAGCCACTCTTTTGGAATGAGAATACCAAGTTTTGCCAATTCGATTCGCTCCTCATTAGTAAGTCGAAGGTGGGGGTATCGTTTTCGGTAGCTTCTGAGAAGTGATGCCTGAAAGAGTATGATTGCTGTCGCGGTCGGGTTCATGTTGGTAAGCACAAAAACCAGAAAGGGGAGGCAAAGATCCTTTGATTTGAATATGAGTGAAAAAAGTTGCTGGAAAGGCACGGTGAAAAGCACTACTGAAAGCAAGTGAGAGTATGGTACTATGTTTTTATTCAAATCCCAACTTAGTCTCCCGCTTTTTCGTTATCGCACTGATCATAAGATGGTATGGAGAGAATGATGCCCGTAGATTTAAGGGAAGCACACGATAAACTTTTTCAGGAATCCAAAGAACGTCAAAAAAATCTTGATTTTAAAGGATTTTCTGGTGAGTAAGGGATTGTAAATAAATAAACTATACGGTTAATTACGTAGTTGTTGGTTTGATGATATAATTCCATTCTCCACGAAATTTCTGAGGATACAAATTTATCATTTTCATTTCTTCATCTGACACCTTACGTCCGGTGGGGTAGCTACTACGATCCAGTCTGCATTTAACAGATAAGCCGGTCGCCGTTGTTGTGTTTGCTATAAGGTTCACAACGGTCTCGTAATCCCTCAATGGCTCTCCCCTCCAGTTTGATGATATAAACGAGAATAGCTTATGCTCGACCTTATTCCAC
>JADGBV010000423.1 GCA_015231345.1 Planctomycetota bacterium | reverse complement strand
GAACCCACAGAGGTCCTTTAATGTTGGGTAGATATCAATCAATGACACGGGATGCTTTGCCACAGCTCCTGCCTTTGAGATTCCCGGCGCTCGAATCACCAGGGGAACTCGGGTACTTTCTTCCCAAAGCGAGTTTTTAAACAGGAAGTCTTTTTCACCCAGATTAAATCCGTGGTCACTGGTAAGAACAACAATGGTATTATTTTTTAGGCCAGTACTATCCAAGGCTTTAATAACCTGCCCAATACAGTCGTCCACAGCTGCGACGGATGCCAAGTATGCACGGGTGAATGCTTTCAATCCCTGTAGTTTATTAGGGTACGACTCTTTGAGCAGTCGAAAATATTTCAGTCCTTTGCCAGCTGTTATCGATTTGCGAAGATAGGTATCCTCATTATCTCCCTCTTTCAGGATTGGTAGCTGCACTTTGTCTTCCGGGAACATGTCAAAATATTTCTGCGGCACGTGTAAGGGCGTATGAGGGCGAACAAATCCAACTCCAAGAAAAAATGGTTTCCCACTCTTTTCACGGTCAAACTGTTTGAGTTTATCACTAGCCCACTTGGCATTTTTCTCATCTGCGGTTAAGCTTCGTTTTGGATTATTCTCAGAGAAATCCAACAACTTCGCCGGCCCCCAGCCGGTTACCCAACCGGATTTTGGAGCCCCTTTAGGTACATCGCCAAGTGATGCAAATGAACCATCAATGCAGCCAATATCATTATATGGTTTGGGAACGGACGGATGCGCCACACGATCTTTTCCATCAAACCAGAATGGGCCATAATCCGTTTTGTTTTTAAACTCGTTCCATTCACCTCGCACATGGTGGTGCATCATTTTCCCAGTGCCTAAAACATGATATCCATTATCCCTAAAGTATGCCATCATTGTCTTAGAGTTTTTAAGAACAGGGTTCTTACTCCAATCTCCAAAGAATAAATTCATCGATGTCTGGGGGTATATTCCCGTAAGAAAACTCGCGCGCGATGGTGCACATACAGGATTGTTACTATAGGCATTTTCAAAACGCACAGCACTCTCGGCAAATTTACTAACGTTTGGTGTCTGCGCCTGGGGATGAGCTCCCGGTTCTGATATATAGTCATTCAAATCATCACAGACAATTAACAACACATTCGGTTGTTGTTTTGCCTGCAACTGCAGTGCGACTATTCCCAGTAAAGCTAATGCGTACAATGTTCTTCTAATCATAAACTTCCCTTGATTAAATTCACTTTCGAGGCCTATTTTTTATGCTCAATTATCTATACCAGTAGCTGTAAGCGAAGGCTACAGCTACTTACCTTTATGCGCCTTATATTCAGGCCAGCTCAATTTCTTATCCTTATTGGTATCAGCCTCTGGATGTTTTTTGAAATACGTATCTTTCCACGTTTCTGCATTTGGTTTCTCTGCGCTTTTTACCGAAGCCCCCTGTGCCTGCTTAATCTTTTTCGGCACATATGCCAAGAGATCCTCCTTCATCTTTGCTTTAACCGATGCATATTCAGGGTTATTAGCTAGATTAGTCCATTCATGCTGGTCTTTGCTGTGGTCATATAGTTCTTCCGCTCCGTCTCCGTAGCGGATATAGCGATATTGCTTTGAACGGGCTGATAAGTGCATTTGATGAGGATTTTTAGATTTATAACTGTCTGTCACAGTCACTGCAAACTCAGGACCAGTCCACTGGCCCGACGCTGGATTTGCAAGAAAAGGCTTAAGACTGTGCCCATCCACCTCTGCTCCATTTTTGTTTTTCAGAGTAGGACCTTTCATTTCACAAAGATCGGCAATAGTCGGGAACACGTCTATCAGGCTAATGGGATGATCAACCCTTTTTCCTGCGTTAGGGGCATAGCGGGGGTCACTGACAATAAAAGGAACCTGCGTTGTTTCTTCCCAGTGTGTGTACTTCCAAAGCTCATCTTTCTCGCCTAAGTGATAGCCATGATCACTGAAGAGCATCACAATCGTATTATCTTTATATTTGCTGTTATCAATAATATCCAAAGCCTGACCCACAATATCATCGGAAAACTTTACGCAAGCCAGGTAAGCTTGAGTATAACGTTTCATCCCTTCATCAGGATCACTATACCCTTCTACCAAACCTTTATATGCTTGCCAACCACGAGAATTACTTCCCAACTGCGGAGTGTCATCTTTGTCCTTCTTTTTAATTGTTGGCAGCTGAATTGATTCCAAAGGGAACATATCATAATATTTTTTGGGAACAACCAGAGGCGTATGAGGACGCATAATTCCCAAGGCAAAGAGGAAGGGGTTGTTTCCAGATTGCTTTTCATGCCAGCTCATAGTCTTTTTCATCCAGTCTATACTTTTCTCATCTACCATCTTTTCGCGATCATCATCGTTTTTATAGCGGAAGGGCTTAGGCTTCTGTCCCCAACTATAGCTGAACCACCCTGTGGTCTCTGGAGTTTTATCAGTTGCTGCGACCGTTGGAATATCTGAAAGAGGAGCAAAAGTAGCATCGAGTGCTCCCAAATGAGCCATTCCTTCCGGGCATGATGGGTGTGGCACAATCGTTTTTCCATTTGTCGGGTAAGGTCCATGTGCTTTCTTAATACCTTTCTTATCCCATGCTTCTTCCGGATCAGGATGATGCAGAATTTTACCCGTATAATAAGTCATATACCCATTTTCTCGCGCGTATTCAGCTATTGTCTTCGAGCCCACAACAACCGGATTCTTTTGAGGGTGCTTAAATCCCCAACACCCTGTCGTTGTCGGGTGCACTCCAGTCATAAAACTTGCCCTTGACGGGGAACAAACTGGGCAATTACTATGGGCATTTGTAAATAAGATCCCCTGATTTGCCAGGCGGTCAATATTTGGTGTATCTGCTTGTGGATGCCCTCCCATCACACCAACAAAATCATTTAAGTCATCGAGTACAATCATTAGCACATTCGGTTTTTCTTGCCCCTTTGCCTGTAATGCCCCTATTAATAAAAATGCTATGCTAAAAAGCAATTGTCCCTTTTTCATCAGATTTTTTCCCAGCTTAGTTTTACTATGTACCATGGATATATTCTATTTAATCCTCTCCAATTAGTATAGCAGGTGAGGCTATTGATTTTAATTAGTATTATAATAAGACTTTTCTTGAAGTCAATATGAGAATCTACAATTTTCACACTAACAAGACTTGAAAAATACCGATTAGTAATATAATAATACTACTTGATTTTATAGCATCGGCTTTATAAAACATAATTCGGAGACAAAAGAGGGCATGACTCCTAAAGGCAGAATAATTAAACGAAGCGGCTTCTCTCTAGTGGAGCTCCTGATTATGGTTGCCATACTGGCCACCTTACTCAGCTTTCTCTCCCCTTCCCTGAAAAAGGCCCTCGACACGGCCGAATCCGTTAATTGCCAGAGTCTGATCAGGAATCAATTGTTGGCTACGAGTCTTTATCTCCA
>JADGBV010000422.1 GCA_015231345.1 Planctomycetota bacterium | reverse complement strand
CATCTTTCACGGATTCAGTCATGGTATAGGAATCAATTACTTTACCGAAAACATCTAAAGTAGCATCGATAGGAGTGCCAGTAAACCCAACGTAAGTGGCATTTGGAAGCGAGTCATGCAAGTATTTGGCAAACCCATAAGTCTTTTTGATACCATCTTCTGTGACTTTGATTTTCTGATCCAGGTTTACTTGGCTGCGGTGTGCTTCATCTGATATACAAATAACATTGTCTCGATCGGTCAGCAACAGGGTGTCTTCGGTAAACTTATGAATAGTCGTGAGGAAAACACCTCCACTTTGACGGCCCTGTAGATAGTCACGAAGTTGGTCGCGGCTCTCTACACTTACAACAAGTTCATCACCAATGTATCCTTTAGCATTGGTGAACTGGGTTGAGAGTTGATCGTCGAGGTCGGTTCTGTCGGTAATGAGAACAATCGTAGGGCTAGAGAAGTCCTTGCTTTTCATGAGTAAGCGAGTTAGGAAAAGCATGGTGAAACTCTTGCCACAGCCAGTCGCTCCGAAGTAGGTTCCACCTTTACCATCACCCTCAGGCTTGCGGTGCTCCCAAATATTATGGAATAGCTTGTTGGCTGCAAAGTATTGTGGGTAACGACAGACAATCTTCACTTCTTGTTTGGATGTATCGGGGAAGTAAATAAAGTTTCTGATGACATCTCTAAGTCGGTCTTTATTAAATAAGCCTTTGATCATGGTGAAAAGAGAATCTATACCATCTTTTTCAAGTCGGTCACTACTCTGGACCTTACGCCATGCATAAAAGAACTCGTACGGAGCAAAGAAAGATCCCATTTTGTTGTTTACTCCGTCACTAATGACACAGAGAGCGTTATATTTAAAAAGCTCAGGGATGTCTCTCTTGTAGCGGGTGGTCAGTTGAACAAAGGCATCGTGTATCGTGGCTTCCTCTCGGATTGCGCTTTTGAATTCAAAGACGACTACAGGGAGCCCGTTGATATAGATGATTCCGTCTGGAATACGCTTTTCATAGCCAACGATTTCCAATTGATTGACGACTTTATAGATGTTGCCCGTCGAATCGTAGGGAGAGTGGTCTTCTTCGACTGATATCTCTGGCACTTCACCTGGGTTGGGCGTGCAGAATGGGGTTAAGCCTTTGTAATTGATCAGTTGGATATAAAGGTCTTTTTGGGAGCGGTCTTCACGCTTGAGGAGGAAACCATCAGAGATGAGTTTCATAATGGCGCAGTTTGAGCCGTAGAGGTCGGAGGCTGGGTAAACTTCTAGTTTGCGAATGATTGAGTCGATTTCTCCTTTGGTGATTTTCTCGTTTTTGTAGCGGGTGGACAGGAAATTTCTAAGGTCTTCTTTTATGAGAACTTCGGATGGGTCGCGTTGTATGGTTTCGCCGAGAATGTGGGGGAAGCCTTCTTCGCCGAGGAGCTCGATTATAGCGGATTCTAGTTGGGCTTCGGTGAATTTCATGGTTTATGATACTCTCGACATTTTGGCAAGAACGATATTTTTCAGTGCATAGAGAGACTCTGATGATCGAACTGTTGCTTCACTATATGAAAGTAACTTCAGGAAAGGATGCTGCTGCAGTATAGATATATGAGGTCTCAAAATAGGTAAGTTACTAATTAAGTCTTTGCTAAGATTCTCTTGGGCTCCGCCATTGGCATGTTGAACTATTGTATCTCGGCAAGACCTAAGGTAATAATAAAGGTAAGATGAGTAGACTTCATCTTCACATATCATAGCACAACAAGCTTGGTTTGTGCAGCTGCTAAATTTTAGATATCCAACTTGTCCCTTAGTTTTGCCATCACCATACATTGCGATTAAAACTGTATTAGCTGGTAATAATTTAGCCGAACTATTATCTAACCCATCTTGTGATATATACTCTTCAGAATTTATGATTACACAATTAGCAACTTCTCCAGTTTTTAACCAAGGATATTCTGCTTTATTCCAATAATCCTGAACACTACGGTTCGGCGTCCCACCACTTTTCATTTCTGTGGTATATCTTCCAATGTCACTGTGGTTCCAGTCCTTTGGTAACTCTGAATCATTAGCTTCATCATAACTCATCCTCCCACCACTAGACTTATAGGGCTTCCCTTCTAGCTCAGGTTTTCCAATTGATTTTGCATACTCAGCTGAAATTGGAAATTCAAAATCAACGAACCACTGCTTATAAATCGCCTGTGCGGTCTCTTCCAGTTTCTGGTTCAAATTCTCATTTAGTTTAATCCTATCAACTATTGTGTTATACTCATTGATGATTTCTCGTTGCTTTTCAGGAGAAGGAATCGGCAATTCTATGTTACACAATTCTTCCCAGCCAAAAAGCTCTCGGACACTTCCATGTGACATATAACGAGCATACCGATCAAACTCTGGTCGTCTAAACCACATCATTAGATATTCCGGCAGTAATGCTTCGTGGTCTTTAATTTCAAAAACGGTGTATGATGTCGAACAAATACATTCATCCTCAGTTAATAATGCAACTGAGATCTTGTCACTATTTCTTGATGTCACAGGACCATAAGCAAATTGATCTTTAGAAACTATTTTATATTTCGACATATCAGTGCCGACAGTATTAGCAATCGAAGGTATGAACTCTTTAGTGACACTGACTCCTAAGAGCAAGTTTACTTTTAGATCAGAATTCTTACATACGATTTCTTGGATATATGGTTCTAGTCTCTTATAACTTGATATCATAACCCAGTTCTTTAAAAACAGCCAAGAGATCATTTTTTGATTTCGTTTCTTCCTTCAGCAGTTTCGAAAAATTGCTCTGAAGAGTAGACATTTTCTCATCAAACTCAATATTTTCATCTCTGTTGATAAATTCAATATACTTACTTGGAACTAGCGAGTAATCTTTAGCTTCAATATCTTCATGTGATGCAGAATAGCAGTATTCTGGCGTATCTTTGTAATCCTTCTTGAATCTTGTTTCCTGCCATGCGTGAAAGGTTGCAGTTATGTCTGATCGATGCTGGGCATTAAATTGAATATATTTCTTCTCAAATGGCTCTCCCCATTGACGAAGGTCCATAAAGAGTACTTCTTTCTCTCTGTTACGATATTCTCTAGTAACATCTGCTCTGGTTATAGAGCGTTTCGTTTTATTCTTATTCAAAACCCACAATGTTACACTGATGTCAGTCGTATAAAACATGTTTCGTGGCAAGATTATCACCGCTTCTACTAAATGATTTTCAATCAATTTCTTCCGAATTGCCTTCTCCTGCCCATCCCCGGACAAAGCACCATTTGCTAAGATAAAGCCAGCGACACCATTTTCAGACAGCTTAGATACCATATGTAATATCCATCCATAATTGGCATTCCCTGTAGGAGGCACCTCATATCCTTCCCATCGTGGGTCATCCGTCAATTCATCATCGGCTCGCCACTCTTTCTGATTGAATGGAGGATTAGCCAAGATAAAGTCAGCC
>JADGBV010000421.1 GCA_015231345.1 Planctomycetota bacterium | reverse complement strand
TATTCGCATGCCTGTTATGGACGGCTTAGAGGCGACAAGGCAAATACGCACTTGGGAAGAAGACGAAGGCCGGGAGCGCGTGCCCATAGTGGCGATTACCGCTTATAGTATGCATGAAGAAATTCAAAATGCTATAGAGGCAGGTTGTGATTATCACTTAGTGAAGCCTGTTTCCCGTGAATCTCTTGGGGAAGTATTTGAAGAGTTTTGGCCTGAAGATGGTGACGATTCCAAAGAATCGATTTCTGAAAACGGGACAATATGTGTTAAAGCGGATGCTCAGTTGCAAAACCTTATTCCGCAATATTTGGAAAAACGTCAAGGCGACTTACAGTCGTTTAAAGACTTTTTGACACAGAGTGCCTTTAAAGAGATTCAAGCACTTGGCCACAAAATTAAGGGTTCAGGTGGCGGCTATGGCTTTTATGGTTTGAGTGAAATTGGTGCTAAACTAGAAGCAAATGGTCGAGCAAAAAATCTGGATCAAATGCAAAACTGTATTGATGAATTAGAGGATTACCTGAACCGAGTTGAAGTGAGCTACGAATAGTTTAGTGCTTGCTTAAGTACATAGCATCGCCATAACTAAAGAACTTATACTTCTCTTTCACGGCTTCGAGGTAAGCTTTTTGAATGTTTTTTGTGCCTGCTAGGGCAGACACAAGCATAAGTAAAGTACTTTCTGGAAGATGAAAGTTGGTGATGAGCTCGTCGACAATTTGGTACTCGTAAGGGGGGTAAATGAAGAGCTGTGTTTCACCCGTGGCTTTTTTGCCTTTTAATATTTCAGAGGCTGCGCTTTCTAGGGCTCTTACGACGGTCGTGCCAACAGCGATGATGGGTGTTTTCTCAGCTTTAGCTTTGCAGATTTTCTGACTACTTTCCTCAGAGAGAGAGTAGCTTTCTGGGTGCATGACATGCAGTGAAGGGTCATCGACTCGCATGGGTAGAAATGTGCCTGAGCCGACATGGTGAGTTATATGGCAAATCTCAATGCCTTGTTCTTGAAGACTTTTCAGCATCTCTTCGGTAAAATGAAGGCTAGCTGTGGGAGCAGCGGCTGAACCGGGGTGTTTGGAAAAGACACTTTGGTACTGCTCTGTGTCTTCGTTGGTGGGGCCATGCTCTCTTTCAATATAAGGGGGGAGGGGGATTTCACCAATCAGGTTCATGTGATGAGGCCATAAGTTGTCAGGTAATATGCGCACTTTCCAGAAGCCGTCTTCGCGCTTTTCGAGAATTTTCATGGTGTATTTTGTGTGATTTTCCAGGAGCACTTCCTCGCCAACTTTGAGTCGTTTGGGGCGGCCAATGGCGATAAGGTTCCCTTCTTGGTCTGCATGTTGTATAAGCATTTCGCCTTTGGCTCCGCTCGCTCTCCTAATAGGCACTCGAGCTGGGATCACCTTAGTGTCGTTGAGTACTAAAAGGCCTTTCGAAGGCAGAAGAGCGCGCAATTGATAAAATAAGTGATGGCTAATTTTACCACCAGAATTTAAATGCAGAAGTCGGCACTGATCTCGTTGCTGGTGAGGTTGCTGTGCAATTAGCTCTTCGGGAAGCTCGTAATGAAAATCGCTTTTTTTTAATTCACTCATAAAGGTTATTCTAGAAACATTTAGGTTGTCAAGGTTTTCAAGCAGCTAGAATCTCGAGTGTATTATTTGAATTGATATGCAAAATGGCAACAACATACGATATTAATGCCCTCACTGAAGAGTTAGAATTAGACCAAGAAGATATTGTGGAACTCTTGAATGATTTTCGCGAATTTCTAGAAGGTGTAAAGCCTGATCTAGAGAAGGTCGTCTCGGCAGGCGACGCTTCTGCCGTTCGTTCACTTGCTCACTCCATTAAAGGAAGTGCTGGGAATTTAAGAGTTGGCGAGGTTTATCGAGTTGCTAAAGATTTACAAGATGCCGCCGACGGTAAAGATGTTGAGAAATTAAAAAGTATACACAGTGAGCTTTCTAAGCATATCGAAGACTTTTTAGTTGAATCTGCCAATTTATCGTAAATGAGATTTATCTGCCTTTGGGCAGGTTGTTTACAGGGAAAGCGCCAGGGGGATTGTATTGAACTGGACTCAGCTGAGAGCCATCACTTTAAAAATGTCTTAAGGGGAAAAGTCGGCTATGAGCTCAATCTTATGGATGGGCTCGGTTATATGGCAAAAGCGACCTGTAAGGGCTTTAATAATAAAATTGTGGAGTGTATGATTCTTGATGTGAAGTATTACCCTCGCTTGGGGCAACTTCATGTGATGGGGCCCATTCCAAAAGGGAGGCGTTTTCCTTATCTTTTAGAAAAGCTCCAAGAGTGTGGTGTTTCATCTTGGTCTTCTTTGAGCACTGAGCATAGTGTGCGTGAAGAGCTGAGTGAAAGCATGAAGAAAAAAATTAACGAGCGTCTTAAAGATGCTTGTAAGCAGTCGCGCAATCCATGGCTCATGACCATTGGAGAATCATCACCAATGGGTGAGGAGTTAATTAAACAACCCGAACGAATGGTCTTGGATGTTGCTGGAAGCTATTTACGCCCTGGGGAAATCAAATGCAAATCCGAGGCTTCACTTATTTATGGGCCAGAAGCTGGTTGGAGCCCATCTGAAATAGCTCTGTTTGAAGAAGAGCAAATACCACGGGTCAAAATTGCAGGTTATCATTTACGTATGGAGACTGCTGCGCTATTAGGTGCGGGTAGGATTCTAGAGGAGCTCAACGCTGAGTCGTGATATTTTTATAGGTGATATTCAGGGGTGCTTCGAGGAGTGGATGGACCTTCTGGATAAAGTAAAATACAACGAGGGTGAAGATCGTTTGTTTTTAGTCGGTGATGTGATTAACCGGGGGCCTGATAGCCATAAGGTTCTCGATTATCTAATCAAGCACCCGCAAATTAAATCGGTTATGGGAAACCATGAATACCACTTCTTACAAGGTTTTAAAGGTGCTAAGTGGAAAAAACACTCGAGTTTTAATTATCTTTTGCAGCAATTATCGGGTTCGAAATGGTCCCTTTATGAAGATTATTTGAAATCCTTGCCCTATTACATGGAAGACAATAAGTGGTTTTTGGTGCATGCGGGGTTGAACCGGGGTGAGCATCCGTCTAAGACTGATCCAGAATTTCTAATGAAAACACGAATTGTTGTGACCACAAAAGGCTTATACCCTTGGTTTGATTTGTATAAAGGTGAAAAAATGGTGGTTTTTGGGCATTGGGCGAGAAGGGGACTTGTCAAAAGTGGTCTTGTGCGTGGTTTGGATACGGGCTGTGTTTATGGGGGGAAGCTTACGGCGCTGATTCTGCCTGATGATAAATTCGTGTCCGTCGATGCACATCAACAGTGGTATGACCCCATTAAGAAACGACTGAATTGGTCCATTTAATCGCTGGCCTGCGCCTTGCAGACGCTGAATATCTTTAATATACTACTGTTTTACCTCAATACATATTATATTCATGGCCGAA
>JADGBV010000420.1 GCA_015231345.1 Planctomycetota bacterium | reverse complement strand
AAGTTGCATCAAATGGTTCAAAACTTTTTTATGAACAGATTTGAAGATGATTAGTCCTGATTTTTTTTAGAATTATATAGAAATTCCATAATTAAGCTCTATTACCTCAATATGCTCTCAGGCATATTTACCATTTTGCAAATCCTGGAATAAAGCCATTTTTTGCTATACTCTTGAATCCTTATCTTCTCTTTCATCCCCAAAAGTTGATAATCTTAGCTTGGTTGAGCCTTTTTTTTCCTTTCTAACTAATATATTCAACCCTGAAGACAGGGCGAACTGTCTACTTATCGGTGGATTTGCAGTGAATTATTATGGATACACAAGGCAAACTGTAGATGTTGATTTTTTGATTGAATGTTCTCGAGAAGCAAAGTTCTCAGAGAGATTATCTGAACAAGGGTACATTGCTATACATCGCGACGAGGTTTTCGTTAAATACAGGTGTTGGCAAGAAGGGAGAATGGATATTGATTTCATGCTCGTAGATAAAACAACACTGGATGGGATGTTGAGAGAAGCAGTAAGTGTTAATTATGGAGAGGTGTCATTTCTGCTTCCTTCACTTATGCATCTCATAGCTTTAAAACTTCATTCTATCCATTATAATGAAAAGATAAGATTTTATAAAGATATGGGTGATATCGTGCAGTTGTTATTACGTAATGAAGTCCGAGTTGATTCAGAAGACTTTCGGGATTATTGCTTGAAGTATGGCTCAGAAAAATTATATAATGAGATTTTACAAGCGGTTCAAAAATGAATGATCTAAAACTTCCAATCCCTCCGTCTCAGTCAAAGGATATGCAAGGGTTGGAGTTGGATCTTGGTCCGAAAGAGTACCTTGAGTTTGTTCTAAGCAATTTGAAGTATTGCCCCAGTATTTCAGAGAAAACAGCGGATCCGACTCGTTTGCCTACCAAAGTACCCTTTGTCCTATAGCAGGTCTCGCGACAATTAGTTGTTAATCGCTCCGAAATTTACTTTAAAATTAATTATAATCAATGGGCAGCCTATTTATTGACTAATGAAATCAATGGGCTGATGTCGTATTGCAATACGCTTTCACCCTGTTGAGTTCTCCCGTCCATAAGCACCTCGAACGAAGAAATAATTGACTTGAATCACTAGCGTGGATTATGAGAAGTCTAAAATACACATTCGGGAACTTAAAAAGCCAGCATTATGATTAAAAAATTCATCATTTGTTCTTTGCTCATAACGGCAGGACTTGGTTATTATTTATGGAAAAATGATGAATTAAGTGAAGAAGGGATTCGGAATTTAGCTCAAAAAGTCCGTGAAGCTGATATAGAGGACCTTAAAGGAGCCATGAGCGAAACGGGGCAGGTTTTAAGCGAAGTGAAAGATAAAGCCATGGAAATTGGGCTAAACCTGAAAGAAGAGCTTGAAAATACAAACTGGAGTGAATTAAGAGATAAATGGGGGTTGTCTTCCGAAGATATAGAGGGTTATAAAGACTCCTTGGCTTTTGTTTTTGAAGATTCTTCTCAGCAATCAACAGAGGCAGGTCCTAGCCAGGAAACTAAGCAAAAAGAGCCCTCTGATGATGTCGTTTCTGGCATGGCTTCCAAGTCCACGCAGCCTTCAGGTGAGGACCTGCAAGTTTCTTCTCGTATGGCCCCTAAATCAACGCAGGCTCCGGAAAGGGAAACTTTTACACCTGAGCAAGAAAAACGAGATGTGAAGCCAACTGTGGCTGTGTCGATAAAAAAAGAACCGCGCCATTATAGTGAAGCTCAAAAGCTATTGGCTCAGGCAAAAGAAAATAATAAAAAAGGCATTCCTGGGAAGCCTAACCACTTGAAATACCTACGAAATGCAGTTAAACTTTATCAGAAAAGCATGAGTGAGTTTCAGCTTTCTATGAAGCGAGACAACTTGTCTAAAAGGCAAAAAGAAGAAGTTGAAGAGCTGATGCAACAAATTAATCAGCAAATCTATTGGGGTAAAAAGCTGGATCGTCTCCGTTAAAGTTGTTTTGGGTCGCTGAGCATGCATTAAAATCGTGCTTAATTGCCACCCCAAATAATTTGCTAAATGTAATAAATATTCCAGCTGCTAGAGTTCGACTAGGCTGATTTGCAAGGGTGAAATTCTTGTTTCAGAGCTTAGTTTAAGCACTTAGAGCTTTGGGTTAAAAGCAAATAAGTAGAAAAACTGGGATCTTGAGAATTCACATTCGTGTCTTTCTGGGATTTCGAGAGTCTCGGACCATTTTGTGAATAAGTATACAAAGGAAAAAAATTCCTTGTAATTTTTCCACCTCATGGTAACTTAATTCCACTCTATTCTATCGGAATTTCGAGATAATGATCAGTAAACTGTCTGACATTGACAATCGAGGAGACATGGCTTCTCCTAAAAAAGGCCTTTTATTCGGGGAAAAATCAGCAATGAACTCTCCCTTTATCGACCGAAAAACCCCCTCTCACTACTGGAGAAATACTATGAGGACCACTCTCTTTCGCTTTTGCTTTATCGCGCTTCTTGGTTTGTGCTATTCGGGAGCTTGGGCGGTCGCAAATCCTCTGATTACTTCAGCGAATACCTATGATATGGATTCGAATGGTCATATCGATAAGATTGATATCTATTTTGATTCATTAGTTGATATTATTGATGAAGACTCCATGGGTGGCTTTGAAGCCATAAATGTTGGGAAATACAAGGTTGTTCCGGGTGATTATACAGCAATGGGAGTGACTTCCCTTTCCTTGTCATTAGAGGAAGGGATGATATTTGATACGGGGGCTATTATAGATGTAGAGTACATGCCTGGTTCTCCAGCTGGGAATATTTTTAACGGATCCTTGTTAGAGCTTTCTGGAAGTTCTGTTCAGTCTGTGGATGCAGCTGCGCCAATGTTAGTAGAGGCGATTACTTATGATGAGGCTGCTGGCCATGTGGTCTTGCGCTTTAGTGAGCCCGTTGAGGTTGTAAGTGAAGGTGGCAATATTTTAGGTGTCAGTGATTTTATTTATAATGATATTAGCGGTGATAACGTGATCAGTATATCTTCTATGGCTTCAGATTCTGATGCGACAGATGGTGCTGTTGTTGTGACTATGAATACAGCCATTGCATCTAGTGACTTGAATGTTGACGAGTTTCAAGTGACAGGTGGCAACCTACAAGACTATAATATGAATCCCATAGATCCGAGCCCATATGTGACTCTTATGTCAGGCAACTTGCAAGGGGGAGCCGTTGAGGTTGATATCGCTGATGTTGCTGGAGGAATTTATGATAGCATGGATCCGCAATATCTGATGACTTTAGAGTTCTTTGAAACTTCAGGTAGCTTAAAGGAAGTTGAATCGATCGCTCTAGGTGTCGGAGGGATAGATGCGATGGTAGATTTTAGTGATTTCACTTTGGAGAGCACTAATGGTGATGTGTTTACTGCCAGCACTAATGGTACATCTATGACGCAATTTAACTTAGTGCCAAG
>JADGBV010000041.1 GCA_015231345.1 Planctomycetota bacterium | reverse complement strand
GATACCTATATGACAGATACAGAGGTTCAAGAACTTCCTCGCGTATGGGCTGTTGGTGGTGACGGGGGTATGGGAGATATTGGCTTTCAAAACCTTTCTAAGGTTGTTCTGCAAAATAGACCAAATGTCAGCATTCTCATGCTCAATACTCAGGTTTACTCAAATACTGGTGGGCAAAACTCCGATTCATCTGTGATGACTGGTGGTTTTGATATGAACCAATTTGGTGAGGCTTCAGAAGGTAAGTTAACTGAACTGAAATCTGTGGCTGAGTGTTTTACTAGTGGCCATGGTTCACCTTTTGTCGCTCAAGTATCTGTCGCAAATACGGCAAATATGTTTAAGTCAATTGTGGACGGTTTATGTTACCGAGGCACAGCTTACTTCCAAATTTTTACGACTTGTCAGCCAGAACATGGTGTTCCCGATCATGCCTCGGCAGTACAAGCTCAGAGAATTCGTGATAGTCGTGGCTTGCCTGAATTCGTTTTCACCCCATCTGCTGGAGAAATTTACTCAGAGGCGTTTAGCCTTAAAGGTAACCCAAATCCAAAAAATGACTGGATGAGTAAAAATATTCCAGGAACGAAAGACAAATACACTTATACTGCAGCTCACTGGGCTTTTACTGAAGCTCGCTTCCGTAGGCATTATAAAATAGTCAAGGCAGAAGCCATAGAAGGTAAAATTAGCTTAGAAGACAAGCTGAAGGATATGACCATGGATGATGTGACTTGTAGGCGTTTTGTTGACCCAAGCCACCGCGCTTTTGTGCCTGAATTTGGCGTTTACGCTATAGAGTATAACAAAGATGGCGAGCCTGTTTACTATATGCTTTCACGTCACATGGTGCTCTTCTGCGTTGAACGCCGCCGAGCTTGGCGTATGATGCAAAGTCGTGCCGGAGTCGAAAACTTAGACTATGTTGCACAAAAAGAGCATTTATCTGATAAGTAAAACCTAAGAATTTTTAATTTATAAAGCCAGTATGCTGAATTGATAATTCAGTTTACTGGCTTTTTTTATCCTAAATTCGACAGTTAAAGGTATTTTTTTGAATGGCAGAAGCAATATCAAGATAAAAGTGATGAAGAATTAGAAAAGGAATTCAATGATTATTTTCCTAAAAATGACTCAACCTTAGCAGTCAAAGATTCCGAGGCCATCCCGACAACCTACCGCCACCAACAACTTACTGTAGGGGACACTTTCTCAAATTTTCATAAGTGAACACTACGACCATAAATTGAGGTGAATGAGTTGAATGAGTTGAACTATTCTAAAAATAGCTAGAATCAACTCATTCAACTCATTCGCCTCAAAGAATCAAATCAACTGGAATTTAAAGAGAAAATCACAAATTCTCGTCAAGTATTAAAAACAGTCGTTGCTTTTGCTAATCTTCATGGCGGAAGGTTGATGGTTGGAGTAAAAGATGATGGTGAAGTAGAAGGGATAACAAAAGATCCTCAAGATTTAATAGAACAGTTGAGTCAAATAGTCTATACAGGGTGTTCGCCCACCTTGATCCCTAGGTTTTATATTGAGAACTACGAAGATAGACAGGTTGTTGTCTGTGAAGTATCCTCAGGAACAAATAAGCCATACCGTGTCAAAGCAGAAGAAAATGGCGTTTATGTCAGGGTTGGTAATACGAGCCTCAAAGCAAATCAAGATATTGTGGAAGAGTTGCACTGGCAAGCACAAGGGCGTTCATTTGATGGTATGCCAAATTATAGAGTTTTATCATCAGAGCTAGTAGAAGGTGATATTTTAAGTATCTTAAAACGAAAAAGATTGCCGGAGGCCTCCAGTATTCCCAAAAAACTATTTAATACGATGCATCTTCATCACGAAGAAAATGGTAGTACGTACCCAACTCATGCTGCAGTTTTGCTCTTTCACCCACAACCGCAGTTATTTTTTAGCGAGGCGATGACCATATGTTCTGTATTTAAGGGGATATCGGGAAGGGATATCCTTTCGACTCAAGATATGGAAGGGCCATTGTTTGAACAGCTGGAGAACGTCTATGAGTTTGTCTTAAAGCATCTTTCTTATGAACTTCGGGTGAATGGGAAACTGAATAACACTCGTTCGTGTGAAATTCCTCCTATAGCGATACGTGAGGCCCTTGTAAATGCATATGTTCACCGCAATTATCATATTCTCTCTCCTGTTAAGATTGCAATTTACGATGATCGCATTGAAATATTCAGTCCAGGTGAGTTCCCCGGTCCTATTGATCCAGAGAACATCGATATGGGGATCACGTATCTTAGAAACCCTGTTTTGGCTAGATGGTTTAGAGAGTCAGGGCAAATGGAAAAATTAGGGTCGGGGTTGCCTACAATTTTTAAAGAGTATGAGAATGCGGGATTATGTAGGCCTACATTAAGGGAAGTCCAGCGAAATGTTAAAATTATTTTGCCGCGAGTTCCAGCAATGGGGTTACATGATGAAGACCAAATCCTCCGCTATATTCAAAACGATGGCCCATCTGGCGCTTCAGCCATTCATGGGCAATTGATGCATATATCCAAGGCCACACTGGGTAGGAAGCTCAAGAAAATGGTTGAGTCTGGGGTATTAAAGACTCAAGGGCTAGGAAAAGCTCTCAAGTATTACCTCCGGCATTGATGCTTTATCTGAAAAACGGGCATGTGATAAGAGCTGTAGGATCTTTCGGATTTTTGTAGATGATGTTTCTCCATAGAAAGTATTACACAATCAGCAAGTGTTGGCATAAATATCCAAGTCTATAGCTGATAGGCCAATTATAATATTATGTATTCACTCTCATTTAAGAAATTATAGAAATAATGAAATATTTATTAGCGACACTATGGGTCAATTTCTTACTCATCGCCATCTGCAATGCAAATTCACGACCCAATGTCGTTATACTGCTTTCAGATGACTTAGGTTATAAAGATATTGGTTGTTATGGGGGGCCGGTAAAAACGGCAGCGCTTGATAAACTTGCTGAAGGAGGAGTTCGTTTTACAGACTTTTATTCAGGTTGTGCCGTATGTTCACCTTCACGAGCAACACTCCTTACTGGTAGACACCATATTCGCACAGGTGTTTATAGTTGGATCCATAATAGCACTCAAAAGTCGCATTTGATGAAACGCGAGGTCACCATTGCTGAAGTTTTGAAAAGCCAAGGTTATCAAACAGGTCATTTTGGGAAATGGCACTTGGGTTTGCCGACAGATCAGCGTAAGAAGCCCACGCCAGCAGATCACGGATTTGACTACTGGTTTGCAACAGATAACAATGCAAGTCCAAGTCACCATAACCCTCGTAATTTTATTCGAAATGGAAGTCCTGTGGGGGAATTAGAAGGGTATTCATGCCAGCTAGTTGTTGATGAGGCAATGGGGTGGTTGGATAAGAATTATGATAAATCAAAAGGGCCTTTCTTTCTCAATGTTTGGTTTCACGAGCCCCATGCACCTATAGCAGCTCCTAAGGAAATTTCTGATTTATACCAAGGGGACAAAAAGGCCAAAGTATATTCAGGAACTATTGATAACACTGATCGTGCTATTACACGTTTAGTCAAGAAGTTATCTTCGGTCGCTCCAGTTGAAGATACTATTATTATATATGCTTCAGATAATGGTAGTTATCGGAGTGACCGGGTCGGAAACTTGAAGGGGAAAAAAGGAGTGAATTGGGATGGGGGTATTCGTGTTCCGGGTATTTTTTATTGGCCGGGTAAAATTCAGAAGGGGAGAATTGTTGATGCTCCCGCAGGCCTTGTTGATGTGCTTCCTACGCTGTGTAGCATACTGGATATCCCTAATCCAGTTGGCAAACACATTGATGGTTCCAACCTAAAACCAATATTATTTGGGAATGACAGTGATTTTAAACGCCATCAACCGCTTTTCTGGCACTTGCAAAAATCTCGACCGATTGTCGCTATGCGTGATGGTCAGTACTCACTCGTGGCTCAACCTGATTATGAGCTATCCAGACATAATTTGTTTAAAGAGGAGTGGATTCCTACGATAAAAAAGGGGGGCTACAAGAACTTTGAACTTTTTGACCTGAAGAAAGACCCTGGGCAGAAAAATAATATAGCAAATGCGAATCCTGAAATTGTCGAGACCTTAAAGAAGAAGCTATTAAGCATTAATAAAAGCATAATGTCTGAAGGAGTGGACTGGCACCTTCCTAAACAATAATCTAAAGCCTTATCACAAGTCAGCCAATAATCTAAATATCATCATAATCCTAGCCATGTATATGAATAGAATAAAAATGACTTGTAGCAATGAGAATAATCAATTTGCAAATGTAGGACTGCCGAGTAGGCGATTTTTAGGGCTCCAAGCTACAACACCGACCTACGATATTAGCCTAACACCTATTATGACACTTTGTGCTCTTTTCATTGCAAGCTTTATGCTAGTAGCAGGAAATCTCTCTGCTGATGCGCCCAAACCAAATTTGATCGTCTTTATTGCCGATGATGTTAGCTGGGATGATTTTGGCTGCTACGGGAATAAAGATGTTCAAACACCAAATATCAACAAACTTGCTGATGGCGGCATGAAATTTATGAATGCCTATTTAACGGCTAGTTCATGTAGCCCCAGTCGTAATAGTATTATGACTGGGCGCTACCCGCATAATACCGGAGCAGCCGAGCTGCATACACATCCGCCCGATGATATGATTTCCCTGCCAACGGTTCTTCAGCAGGCTGGGTATTATACAATTCAGGCTGGGAAATTTCATATGGGTAAAAATATTGCCGTTGGCTTGGATGTTATGGTTACCGATAAGAAGGAGAATGGCCACGGAGGGGAGGGAGCCTGGTTGAAAACACTGAAGAAACGCCCCAAAGAAAAACCGTTTTTTGCATGGTTTGCTTCAAGTGATGCTCATCGTGGGTGGGATAGTAAAAATCAATTTAGGGGAACTCACAAACCGGATGAAATTACCCCATCGCATTACCTAGCTGATATGCCAGCAACTCGTCAGGACTTATGTGATTATTACGACGAGATATTCAGACTTGATCATTACATTGGTTTAGTTGTCGAGGAACTGAAGGCTCAAAAGGTTTTGAATAACACAGTTATCATTGTGATGGCTGATAATGGCCGTCCATTTCCTCACAGTAAAAGTCGTGTAAATGACCGTGGCATGAAAACGCCCTTTGTGGTTTCTTGGCCAGCAGGTATAAAGAATTCTGGAAGTGTCTGCAATAGTCTTGTCAGTGTTATCGATATAGCCACAACTTTTGTCGAGTTAGGGGGTGGTTTAGTGCCAGAATCCTTCCAAGGGCACAATTTTGCGAAACTTTTGGATAATCCCAATGCTGATTTTCGTAACTACATTTTTGCCGAGCACAACTGGCATGATTTCGAAGCCCACGAACGTATGGTACGAGACAAAGATTTTATGTATATCCTCAATTCTCGTCCCCAATTAAACGCTAAAGGTGCTATTGATGTAAATAATAGCCCATCTTCCCAGGATTTACATAAACTTCACGCGCAAGGAAAACTCACGGGAATTCAAGGAGATATTTTCACTGAACCACGTCCTAGTGAAGAACTTTACGATTATTCTAAAGACCCTGATCAGTTAAATAATGTTGCCACAAATGTAGAGTATTCCAGTAAACTCAAAGAACTCCGTAAAATTCTAAAAACATGGATGAAGGAAACAGGGGACAGTGTTCCACAGAAGCTTACAAAAGACTGGTATACCCGATTCCCAAACAGCAAGAAGACTAAAGATTATAAAATAAGAGGCGAAATGCCAGGTGCCTCTAATAATGCTATTAAAAATAACAATAAAGGGCAATTTTGAATTTTAATATTTCGTTATTTTCATTCATATTTCTTCAGAATTAGGGAAAAAAAAGAGCATAAAATCTTTTAATCTATCTGAATGAGACTTTAATAATAAAGTTTCGCTTTATAACTAAATTTTATAAAAGAATCTCTCGAAAAGAGACCTTATGAATAAATTTTTTTATATAGGAATTTTTATTATTTGTTTGATCGCATTTTCCTGCTTTCAGCTGATTAAAACAGAGGATCCTATTGCTGATTTAGCTGCTAATTCTCCTTCTCCAAAAACGGAAAAGAGTAGTGATTTAGCAGAAAAACCAATGCAAAAATCATTGCTTGAGACTGACGAAAATAGAATTCAGCAGAAAATTTCAAAAACGACTAAAACGACCAGTCAATCTGCTGAAAATGTCACTTCCTCAGCTAAATCAGTTAAATTATCTGATCAGCAACCTGCCTCCTCGAATGAAGCACAGGAAAAACCTGAAAAGGAAGACTATATTGAGCGGAAACTTGTTCAGAAAAGTGAATTTAAATACCCATGGGTCATTCAGCAAAAGTCAATTAATCAAAGTACGGGGAATGAAGTCAATGAAAATGTCGTGGCTGATCACTTTATCGTAAAGGTGAAAGATGGTTCTGAGGAGGAATTTGAACAAGAATTAAGTGAAATAGGTGCGCAAGTAAGGAAGCGAGTCGGTCGTTCAGGCATTTATCTCGTTAACTTCCCAATTAAAGAGGTTGAGGATTATGATAGAATGTATGAATCTCTTTCTTCACTCAGTGGAACAGTGAGTTTTGTGGAATCTGATTATGTTATTACTGTAGACTCTACAAAAATTAATGACCCACGATATAAAGACCAATGGTCAATTCAAAATCCCTTTAGCGATTATCATTTGCCAACCCTTTGGCAATTAGTCTCACAAGATGCTAAGCCCTTAAAAGTCGCCGTAATCGATACGGGTGTTGATGTGACTCACGAAGATTTGCAAGGTCAAATTTGGGTCAATCATAAGGAAATTCCTGATAACCAAATTGATGATGACAATAATGGCTTTATTGATGACGTAAACGGGTATGATTTTTATCATCAACAAGGTGAAATGTCTGATGATCATGGGCATGGAACTCATTTAGCTGGAATCATTGGAGCCAAGCGCAACAATAATCTCGGCATCGCTGGGATTGTGACTAATATAGAGATCGTACCGATAAAATTCTTAAATGAACAAGGTATGGGTACTGTGTCCGATGCCATCGCTGGTTTATATTATGCCCAAACAATTGGTGTGTTTTTAACTAATAACTCGTGGGGGAGTGGGGCAAGGTCCGAATTGTTATATGAAGCTTTTAAGGACTTGAGCGACTCTGGCATTGTTAATGTAGCTGCAGCTGGAAATGACGGCTTAGATAATGATACATTTCCTCATTTTCCAAGTAATTTTGATCTAGAGAACCTTATTGCTGTTGGTGCAACAGAAATTGGTGGAGGAATAGCTCTCTACTCCAATTATGGGAAAACGACTGTGGATATATTAGCTCCGGGGAGTGATCTTTGGTCTACATGGCCAGGTAACGAATATAAGGCTTTAAGTGGCACTTCCATGTCCTGTGCGTTCATCTCTGGCATATTAACCATCAAAGAACAACGAAATATTATGCTTGGCGACAAGCAGAGTGATGAATTCTTTTCCTCGTATTCCAATAGTGATGACTCTTCTTCATTAAGCGTTTACGGAGATATTTTTGATTTAAACGATTTTGTCGATTCAAATACTTCAGCTAAACAACCACTCGGCATGTTCAATAATAATATCTTAACTGATGAAAATGGGGAGCCCATTTATGATGAAAAGGGGCTGATCTTTTTCTCTGATGCACCTGAAGGTGTGGAATATAATTCTATTTCCACAGCATCTAATTTATCTCATATTAAAAGGGTCCATTTAGATATACCTTTAGAATCGGACGCACCCCGTGATGTTATTTTCTCAAATGATGGTCAAAAAATCTATGTAGCATTTGAGAAATCTGGACATGTGGAAAAAATCGATTTCATCAGTCGACAAGTTGAAGAGCGATACGAGCTTGATGCTGAACCCGTTGCAGTGGAATTATCACCGAATAGTCAGTATCTTATGACTGCAAATTATGAGAGCTATAGCTATTCTCTGATTAATTTGCACACTTCAGATGTTCAAACGATTTCAACTGGGAGTCAGAAACCTTATGACGTCGAATTTACTCCAGATGGCGATTATGCTGTTATTGCTGTGACTCATCAAGACTATGTTGAGTTTATCGTATTTTCAATGGTATCACTTTCTGAAATTCATGTTATTCAAACATATTCCAACAATGCAACTACATATCATTCAAGTCCAGGGCATAAAGGTACTACAATTCATAAGAGGTTTTATGTCAGTGCAAATGGAGATATTATCTACTTTATTAGTAGTGATTTAGCGCAAATACAAAGCTATAATTTAGAAACAGGAAGCGTAGTAGGTTCTATTCCCATAGACTCCGATTATATATACGCCTCTGATTATCATTCTGGTCAAAATAAAATTGTAATTGGGAATAACAATAAAAAAATATTCATTTACGACATAAACTTAGGTGCTTTAGAGTCTGAGTTTGACTTGCAACATTCAGCTAATTATGTCAAGTTTGGTCCTGAAGCAGATATTATTTTTGTGGATGAGTTTTCTGAAGTCAATGTATATGATATTCAAACAAAAGCCATCCTTCATTCCATTAGTGATGGGTATGTTGTTGGCATGTCCTTGTCACATGATTTAAGAAAAATGTATATATGCGATTATAACTCAAGTATTGTTAATTTGTCGACTTGGTCAACTGAATTTATCCCTGTCAATGAGTTGAGTTCAAGCTTTGCTGTGAGTCCAGTCTCTAATGTTGCCGTACATGCTGACTTATCTTTCAACCATGACCTCATTTATGTGGACTTCCAAACAGCATCGATGAGCTTTGATAAAGTGCCTACAGGTGAATTTCCAGAAATTGATATTCCTTATGATATTAAAGGCACAGAAGATGGTCGTTATATTACGTCTAATTATATATCTAATAATCTTGGCTTTTATGAAAGTGGAAATGTAAGCACAGGTCCAGCTTATGATAGCAGCTGTGATAGCCTTGCCCTTTCACCAAGTGGAGATATAGCGATAATCTGTTTGTATTATGAAGATAAGGTTTCAGTCGTAGATATGAATACCAAGCAGGAAATTGTTAAGTTGGATGTGCCAAGCGGTCCAGATAATGTATTTTTTGATTCGACAGGGAAATTTGCCTATGTAGCATCAATTTACGGCCAGGATAAATTACATATCATCGACATCCAGTCACTTTCTATAGTCGGATCTGTCGATATAGCAAATTTTGGCTATCATAAAAGAGCTTATGATTTAAATGAGTCGAAACAAAAACTTATTTTTCCATCTTACTTTGATGACAAGATAGAGATCATAGATTTACAAAACAATAATTATTCAGCCATCCCCTTAGGGGCATCCACCTACCCAGAAATATCTTATGGTGATAGTGATTTTGAACATATTGTTATTCTGAGTACAAGAAATAAGCAGTTACTCAAACTCGATATCTCCAGTGAGCAAATTGAAACGAGTTTGGATTTGAGTTCATATGGATATAGCAGCGATATGGTCATTGACCCTTCAAGGGAACATGTTTATATAAGTTTCTATAGCCAGATTTTGATTGTATCTATTGATGATTTTCAAGTCGTTAAAACAATTGATCATTCCTATGGTTACTCTATACAAACAGACTTGTCTTCTGATGGCTTTATGTGGGCCCTTTTCTCTCAATATAGAAACGAAGCAAATTTGAAATTTGTTCAACTCAATGGAATGTTGACTGAAATCATTGATGAAATGAGTGTGAATGTAGGTGCAACGGATATTTTTTATAACGATAGAAACGAAGAATTGGCTTTGACTTATAGATATGAAGATGCTTTTGATTTAATTAGCCTTGCCGATTTGCCCAGCTATTTTGTTGTTGAGAAGTGTCTGCCAAGTAAAAAACTATTCGATGATTTTCCTAATCACTTTGAGCTTACATTCAGTGATAATATAGACGAAGCAAGTGTTGATCTTTCCGATATCACAATAAATGGCCTAAGTTCAAATGCTATGATCTTCAATAGCTCTGATTCTATTGACGTGTATTTTCCCGAAATGGGGGAGGGCTCGTATTCCTTATTAGTGACAAGTGGAAATATAAGTAATACAGTAGGTGAAACGAATTCACCTTATAGTTATGACTTTGAGGTCGAATTTCCTGACTATCAATTGAGTGCATCAAGTAACCTCGTCTATTTTCAAGATATTCCTCTTGGAGGGACTAAGGATATTTCAGTCCATATTGAAAACATCGGCAATAGACCTTTAAGTATCACTGGTATTGTCGGAGGCACAGATCACTTCGAAGTGATGAACTCTTTCCCTTTAGAACTCTTAGCTGGGGAGCAGTTTGAATTAGAGATTAGATTCTCAGCAAATACAATTGGACAATTCTCCGAAGATTGGCTTATTGAATCTGATTTAGCCGATTCCATCGACCTAACAGTAATGGCAGATGTTACAGATGCGCCCCGTATTGGCTGGAGTACAAAATATTTATATTTTGATATTTCTGCGGGTCATATTGAAGAGCAAAGTATCAAGGTTATTAATGATGGCGGTGGAAATTTACAAGTTGATTATAAATCCATGAGTGGCGAAAAACTAATCCCAATGAGCGAAAATGAAAAACTATCAGATGAGCCAATAGCTGATATAGAAATGTTCGAGCATGAACATGTTGCTAACGAGTTGATTGTAGGGTTTAAATCTCAGTCTAGTGTCAAAAACCACCAAAGTGTTATTGCATCTTCAGGGTTAAAGTTGAAAAGACCATTAGCCATAGCGAAAAAGCCTGGCACACAGCAACCTCACTTTTCTCATAACCGCATTGTACTTTTGCATTCAGATGAAGATGTGGACTTGCTCAAAGCTCGAAATATCTTGTTAAATGACCCAACAGTTGAATATGTGGAACCGAATTATATTATCAAGTTAAATAAAATCCCTAGTGACCCTCTTTTTAGCGATTTATATGGTCTCCATAATACTGGTCAAAATGGTGGTCTTGCTGATGCCGATATAGACGCCCCAGAAGCATGGAATATTACGGGAGGAACAAGCACCGTATTAGTCGGAGTTATTGATACTGGCGTCGATTATAACCACCCTGATATCGTTGAAAATATGTGGGTCAACCCTGGAGAAATCCCAGGAAACGGCAGAGATGATGATGGCAATGGATATATCGATGATGTGCATGGTTACGACTTTATTAATTACGATAGCGACCCTATGGATGATCACTATCACGGAACGCATGTTGCTGGAACAATAGCAGCAAAGTCAAATCAAGTTGGAGTTGTTGGAGTTGCTTGGGATGTTAAAATTGTTGCCATCAAGTTTCTGGGCCCTAATGGTGGCTCTACTAGTGGAGCTATTGACTCGGTAGCATATGCTAATGCTCTCGGTTTGCCCATAACAAATAATAGCTGGGGAGGTGGTGGCCCATCCACGGCATTGCAACATGTGATTGCGCAAAGCCAGCTTTTTGTTGCAGCAGCAGGAAATGATGGCCAAAATACAGACTCTTATCCACACTATCCATCATCGTATGATTTAGATAATATAATCTCAGTAGCAGCATCTGATAAATCAGACCAGCTTGCATACTTTTCTAATTATGGCGTCAATTCTGTTGATTTAGCAGCTCCAGGCGTGAGCATATTATCTCTTGCTCCTGGAAATTCCTATAGGAGCTTAAATGGAACATCCATGGCTACACCTCATGTAGCCGGTGTTGCGGCATTATTGTATTCGTTTTCATCTAGTATGAGTGCCTTAGAAGTCAAAAAAGCTATTCTAGACGGTGTTGATGTGAAGAGTCAGTTTATCGGAAGTGTTAATACAGCAGGGCGATTAAATGCATTTAACTCTTTAGACTTAGTAGAGGTCTACCCTTGGCTAAGTCTTACTCCTACAAGCTTCAATGTTTTGCCATTTAAGCGAGACTCTCTTACCTTCAGTGTGAATGCCATGGATTTAAGCCCTGGGCAATATTTAAGCGAAGTTGTTTTCTCAACCAATGACCCTGACGCACTAGAAAATCGAGTCACTATCCAAGCTAATGTTATCGGTACAAGGGAGCTTATCATGAGTGCTAATATTATCGATTTAGGTGAGGTTGTGGCTTATCAGGAAGAGAGTGCTCAAGTTGAATTATTCAATTCGGGTAGTGATATATTAACCATTTATCAAGTTGTCTCTCAAGATCCTGAATTATCAGTGGATATATCAATTCCACTGGTATTGGAATCGCAAGGTAATCAATTATTACCATTTACTTTAATAGCCAATTCAATGGGAGCCTTCGAGGCCAATCTCATTATTTATAGTAATTCTGATAGTAACCCACAACAACTCTTGACAGTGAAAGCTGAAGTTGTGGAAGCACCATTCAAAGAAATGCAGTGGGGGACTCTTCCCTCTTCGCATTATATAGGGACAAGTTTCTCAAGTAATTTAATGTCAAAAAATCTATATGGAGATTTTTATCATGACTTTAATGGTAATGTTCAGCTTTCGCTAGTGCCAAGTTCTAAAAAATCATTAGTCATTACAGAATGTTATGATGGGACGCCTGACTTTGTTGAGGTGCAGAATCAATCTGGTCATACCCTAAAGACAAATGGGTGGAGAGTCGTGGTTAATGAGTCTTCGTCCAGATATATTAATTCAGTTAATCCTGTTTATTGGATGCTTCCTGATGAGATTCAAAACAATGAAGTTTTGTATAGAACAGATAATATCGGTGATCAGTACTGGGGGCGTAATATCTGGTGGTCTAGAGGTTCTCATGGGTGGGCGATGATTTTAGATGATCAATTAGAAGTTGTGGATTTTGTCGTCTGGGGGCATTCTCAAGCTAATCTTGCAAATGCCTATATTATCGTAGATGGAGTTGAAATTGATATAAGTGATGCATGGGAAGGGCTCAGCATAAGTGAGGATAATGCGCTGTACCATCATACTCTACAACGAAATGTTCTTAGTGACAGTGATACGGCTGCTGATTTTATTTGGGGGGATAGTAGTAAAGGGTTTCCTAACCTTTCTCCAAGTCTCTCCTCTATTTCATCCTCGCCCCTTCACTTACTGCCAGAGCAAGTTTATGTTCATCTAGGTTATTGGGAGGGTGAATTAACAGCTATGGGTAATCTAGCTGGAGATTATGAATTAGTCGTGAGTCAGGGCGACGATATCATAGGGGTGAGCTCGCCAGTTAGTTTTGTGCTAGATGATGAGCTTCCGATTATTACGATGTTAGAACCAGGTTCATTTGGAACTATTTATAGCAATGCCTTTCCTAATTTTTCATGGATAATGCGAGATTCACAGTCTGGGTTGGACCTATCAAGTTTGGAGGTGTTCTTAGACTCCACAGAGGTTTCGGGTAATCAGATATATCAGTCTGGTAATATATTTTCATTTCAACCGACATCTGCTTTATCCGATGGAAATCATTCGCTAATGATTAATATTAGCGATAAGGCTGGCCATTATAGCAGCAGATTCTCTTACTTCAAAACTGATACGGTAGGACCTCAGATTGATATCCACTCTCCTTTGCCTATGTATTATTCTTCAGGTAATATTACTATTTCGGCTAATTTTTCAGATACGATTTCAGGTGTCGACTTAAGTAGTGGCGTCGTTGTCTTGAATGAAAAGGAAATAACCGTACCTGCCATAAACGATAATATTTTGACTTTTATTTATGATGGATCTTCTCTGCAGGATGGCGATCAATCATTAAGCATTTCCTTTAAAGACCTTCTCGGTCATAAAACTCAGGCGCACACCTGGTTTGGCATAGATTCTCAACCGCCTGCGATTCGTATCATTAACCCTGATCAGGATGGCTTGACTTTTACTGTGAGTACGCCAACTTTTATCGTAGAATACGAAGATTCACTCTCGGGAATCGATCTTAGTTCTCTTTCTGTGAGTATCAACGTATCTCCTATGAATAATTTTCAAAGTGTAGATGATCTAGGCTTTGAACTCTTGAGTGATAGCCTGATTGAGGGGGCTTACGAATTTAAAGTGACCATAAGTGATTTATTGGGGCAGACAGCAAGTTCAATAAGGCCCTTTGATGTTGATTTATCTCCACCTCCCACCAGTCCTGGTGAGCTGCTTATCGATGAATATCATATGGCGACTGTCGCAGATAATGTGAACCCACAACACTTAAGGGTCATTGATGCTAATAAAGATGGAAAATTAGATATTGTCTATAAGGATATCAATGATGGGAAACTTAAGGTGATTTTGCAGGACTAAAATATTCGTTTATCAACTTTTTCGAACCTCTTCTTCACCACATAACCTGGGAGTTTAGCCCTGATTACCTCACAAGTTTTTCGAATTCTACGTATTTCGGAAGCCCAAGCATAGGTTTGACCACTTCTCCTTTGGCTTGCTTCTCTGTATCCAAGTATGCCCCGAAGAAGTTCGAGTTACAATCAACCCATGCTGAGATTCTGCGCAAATCCTCTTTGCTTAATTTAACATCATGATGATTCTTGCTGACTAAAATATCATACAATCGTGAAACCCTAAAACCTTCTTTCCCAGGTATTGAATAGGATCGGCCATTGCTAGCAATGGCACCATTGCCTCCTTTCTTCCCCCAGGCATAATCTTTTAGGGTCTCAAATGCTTCAGATTTAATATGTTGTTTATTAACGCGATCAACACTTTTTTTGGCTTTCTTAAAGACAAGTTTACTCCTTAAACTTGGTGCTTTCTTTTCTTTATTGTGACATTCGACACAGTTTTTATCGAGAACAGGCTGCACAAAACGTGAGAATAGGATAGGGTAAGAGCCAATCGCTTCGGGTTGTATCTTTGAGGGCGGACGTTTTAGCGCTATTGGAGCTTGGCCCGTATTCCTTGGTGGCCTTTGTTTGTTTTCATGGCAGCCGATGCAACTAAGTGTTTCACCAGGGTGAAGGTAAGTTGCCGAGCGCATGTTTTGAACCATCATACCTTTGTCGTCTATCGCTTGGAAGTAAATGGGCATTCCTGTGGGACAAGAAAAGTGTACACTGCCATCCTTTTCTACTGGAACTGTCCCTAGAATTCCACGAGCAAGTGACTGTGCTGCTATGCCTATTACTGGGTCCTTTACAGTATGAGTCGGTTTGGGGAATACATTGATAATTCTTAATTCTTTAATGATTGTATCTGCAGGCCAAGGGTATTCGGACTCGTATATATTCATAATAGTGACAGTGCCCATGGACATTTTTTCAGGGTCAGCCATAGTTTGTTCTGCTTTCGCTTGTGTTGTTTGAATTGGTATTGCTGGTGGTTTATTCCGTGGACGAAGAGGGATAGGGTCCAGGGCGGCTATCTTAGGATCATGGTAGAGCAGTTCTTTGTTGCCAAAGCTATCTACAAGATAAACGCCATGCTTCATTTTTTTTCCCATGCGATAGACACAAAGATAAAAGTCTTCACTTAAAGGCCAGGGCTGTCCATAGACCTCCCAGTTGCCAAATCTATTTCGACCTTTATGGGTTTTTTGTGCAACCCCTGGAAAGGATTCTGATTCGGGGAAAAGAACTTCAGGAGTGATCCTTTGAATTTGTGAGGTTGAACCATCGTCCTCTTTTCTGATATCTATCATTATAAGTGAGCCATAGTTTTGCCCGTGGTGGGGAGCAGCAACTGAGATATATTTGTGAGAGCCTGGAATGGCTCGGTTGGCTAACTCCATCCAAGGGCGAGACTCTCGTACTTTTGGGTAATTTCCATGGTAACTACGTGGGTCTCGGCCATCAGGAAAACAATGCCAAATATGATGGGCGATATCTGAATCTCTGTCAACGTAATCCCATCTCGTGTAGATAATCATACCATTATTATCTACGCTAGGGTGCCATTCATTCGTGTCATGGTAGCTGAGAGGGATAATATCTGAACCATCAGGCATCATAGAA
>JADGBV010000419.1 GCA_015231345.1 Planctomycetota bacterium | reverse complement strand
GTAGTAAAGACAATACCCACCCCCTATAGCAGAGTCAGACGGCCTCTTCCTGGCAACTGATCTTGATAATACAGAGAGTTCGTTCATGTGCGGGCACCCCTCAAGGTAGTTGTTTGACTGACGCAGAAATATCAACAGGGTCAGGAGACTGCGATGGCATATTTATCTTACAAATTTCATCGACAAGAAAATCTAGCTGCCCGTTTGAAGGAAGAGCATCGGCCTGCCGGATTCTAGAAGAAGAGTAAGGAGGATAAAATGGAAGAGCAAAAAGATAAACTGAAAGAACACACATATGATGGCATCGAAGAATATGATAACCCTCTGCCCGGTTGGTGGAGTTTCATTTTCCTGATCTCTTTCGTATTTAGTATTTTTTACTTTTACTATTATCACATAAGCCCAGTCTCCACATCTGTGGCTCAAGGTTATGATAATGATGTCTCAGAGGATCTCAAAAGACGATTTTCAGAAATTGGTGAATTAACTGCTGATGAAGAGACTATTTTGAAATATATGAATGAACCTAAGTGGTTGGTTGCCGGTGAATCGACATTTAAAGCACAATGTATTTCATGCCATGGCCCTCGTGGCGAAGGTATGATTGGACCCAATTTAACTGATGATCATTATATTCATGTGAATAAATTGTCTGACCTAGCCAGGGTGATTAATGAAGGTGCGGCAAATGGCGCCATGCCAGCTTGGAAACATCGTTTGCACCCCAATGAGGTTGTGCTTATGGCCTCTTACTTAGCTAATATGAGGGGTAAGAATATTAAGGGCGTGCGCGGTCCAGAAGGAAATGAAATTCCTCCATGGCCTACTAAATAGGCTTTTCCTATGCTTCCCAATGCTGAAGAGAGGGTTCTAACAACCTTAAATGTTGATGGGTCTAGGCGTTGGTTAAACCCCAAATTATACCCCGGTAGGTTTTTTAAGCTACGCTTGGGCATAGCTTTGGCCTTGATACTTATTTACCTTATCGTTCCTTTTATAAAAATTAATCAGAAGCCATTATTGCTTCTTGATGTTGTAAGTCGAAAATTTACCATTTTTGGCAAAGTCTTTTTACCGACAGATACGTTGTTATTATCTTTGCTGATGGTTGGGGGGATATTAACGATCTTCTTGATGACAGCTATTTTCGGCCGCGTATGGTGTGGCTATGCTTGTCCACAAACAGTGTATATGGAATTTATATTCAGGCCTCTTGATCGTCTATTTGATGCAAAAAAAGGTTTGGGGAAACAATTGGGCGGCTTTGCTGCCATACTCAAATTCCTCTCTTTTTTGCTCATAGCACTGATTTTAGCTCATATATTCCTTTCTTATTTTGTCAGTCCTCATGAACTGGTGCAGTGGATCTCAATGTCTCCATGGCAGCATCCATCGGCATTTTTAATTGTAGCTTTCACCACCATTGCCATCATGTTTGACTTTGGTTATTTTCGTGAGCAAACATGCCTTATTGCTTGCCCTTACGGAAGGCTTCAATCGGTCTTAGTCGATAGACATTCTTCTATTATAAGCTATGATTATAAAAGGGGTGAGCCAAGAAAGGGCACTAAGAATGCAGAAGGTGAAGGTGATTGCGTGAATTGCCAGAAGTGTGTCGTGACTTGTCCTACTGGAATAGATATAAGAGAAGGCTTGAAAATGGAATGCATCGCATGCACTCAATGTGTTGATGCTTGTGACAGCACCATGGATAAAGTGGGGAAACCAAGGGGGCTGATACGCTATGCCTCACAGGCTTCCATTGATGGCGAGAAGGTGAAGTTTTTACGCCCTCGCATTATTATATACCCGTTGATTTTAGCTATTATCGCCAGTGTATTTGTAAGTTTGCTTTTGAATAAAGAAAATACGGATATCAAACTTTTGCGTGGTATGGGTATGCCTTTTATGCAGTTGCAAGAAGAACGAATTTCAAATTCATTGCGTATCAAAATTACAAACCGTAGCGATAAAGAGCAACAGTATACTTTATCTTTTCAGGCTTTTGCTGAGGAACTAAGCTTGAGTGTGGAGAATAATCCTATCACAGTGAAGGCTGGTGAGTCACTTACCGTTCCTTTTTTAGTGATTTGTAAGAATGCTTTTTTCCAAAATCAAGATTCACGAGTTATTCAGATAGATGTCAATTCTGATAATGATTACTCAGAGAGTTTTGCTTATAAGCTATTTGGTCCTGCTAACTGATATTCCTGTTACGTATATAATTATGATGAGCATAAAGTTACGATGAAGTTAAAATGGCAATATGTTGTTGTTGGGATGCTAGCTATCCATTCTAGTGCATGGGTTTGTTTTGTTTTTGTCGCTGCAGATGACCCGACTTTTGCTGTTGAACCAAATTACTACAAAAAGTCGATGGCCTGGGATGATAGTGCTCTGCAGTCTAAGAAGAACCTTGAGCTGGGTTGGAAAGTCAATATGAAGATCATAGAAGATGCTGTTACAAAGACTCACGTGATGGAGTTGAGCCTTGATGACGATAAAGCTAAGCCTGTAAGTTTGGCTAGGGTTCATGTGGAATATTTTCACCATGCTCACGGTCAGGAACGTTTAAGATGTGAGTTGAATGAAGGCGAGGCTCATCAGAAAGGTCGCTACTATGCTTCTCTAAGACTTCCTTATGAAGGTATGTGGGAATACCGCTTTAAAATTGAAGCCAGAGGAGAAGTCTTAACTCATAAAGAACTTCAGTATTTAGTGAAAGAGTCTCAATAGTCAGAACTGTCCTGAAATGTCCAGCTTACTTTATTACGTTTTTATCACAAGTCTTCTGGGAAGTATTCACTGTGCCGGAATGTGTGGGCCATTTGTTGCTCTACTAAGTTCTAGTCATTGCTCTGATTCCTGTGCGCCAAAAACTCAAAATAGTCTCATCTTGCAACTCATCTACAATATGGGTCGGTTGTGCTCCTATTTATTGCTCGGCTTCATTGCTGGTAGCATGGGTGCCTTATTTGACTTAGGAACTGCTTTTGCTGGTATGGGGAGGCTAACGGCATTATTGGCTGGGGGGACTTTGATACTAGTTGCCTTAGGAAGCTTGTTCTCTTTGTTTGGTTTTCCTGTTCCGAAATATATGAAAAATCATAGGCTCTATCAGGGGCTTAATCAAATTATAGTGAAAGTGCAAAAACGAGCATTATCTATGGCTCCAGTCAAGAGATCTATTGGCTTAGGTTTGGCCAGTGGTTTTCTTCCCTGTGGCTGGCTCTACGCTTTTGTTCTTGCAGCTGCGGGTACGGGCTCAGCCCTAACGGGCGCACTTTTGATGAGTGCTTTTTGGTTGGGCACAGTGCCTATTCTTTTGGGTCTTGGGGCTGGCGCCAGGGAATTGTTATTTCGTTCGAAAAGACCACTGCAAATGGCTGTGGCTTTTCTGATTGCTATTGTTGGCTTATATACATTAAATGGCCGTTGGGAAGTGGGCTTAGATGAAGTGATTGCATCTCAACAGAGGCATGGGGTGTCATCCTCATTAT
>JADGBV010000418.1 GCA_015231345.1 Planctomycetota bacterium | reverse complement strand
GACAGATTCTGCTTCTCCTTTCTTTTCTGAAAGAGCTAGAAGATAAGCCTTAGCAAGATTGATGGATTGATTCTCAGGTTCTAGCTGCTGAGCTTTATTAATATAATTTAAGGCTTGGCTGTATTTTTTCAAACTATGGAATATTCCAGCGACTTGGTGGTAACCAGATGCATCTAAGGACTCATTTTTGCATTCATTAAGAAGTTTGGCTTTGCTTTGCTGGTTAGAAAAGTAGATCTCGCGGCGTAAAAAGAGAGTGTGGTGAGAAATGGCAAGGTATTTGACGATAAAATTCTTCTCAGCTTCAGAAAAAAGAATGTCCTCAGGGTTATTGCTTGAAGAATTTGTTTTTAACCATTTGCTGAGAGTATTACGCAGGTTTTTTCGAGCTGTAGACCTTGATGATAACTTCTTGAGATCATCAATAAATGTTGAGTGCACCAGGGCTTCTGTGATAATATGATAGTCTACAAGTGCAGAAATGAGGTCGTTCTCTAAATCTTCAGTGTACATTGGGATAATTATGGTCCCTCGGTCAAATTCATAAAATCCACTAAAATGCCCCGGTGCTAGCAAAATATGGGTTCTGGAGTTAAAATGGCTGTCCATTGTTAGGAGTTGTTTGCACCAAGAGTCAATGTCCTGTGGTGAAATAGGCTTGGGCCACTTAAGAGCGAAGGGGGCATGAGCGTGTCGGGTGCTTTTTATCGACCCTACGGCAAGATTGTTTTTTAGGATCATAATGTCCCTATTTAGCCTTTTATCTGAGCTTTTAGGGCTTACAAAAAGTTTATGAGCACGGAGGTGACTTTTTTCCAGATCAACTTTGCCATCTAATGATAACTGTTTGATCTCAAGGCTCAGCTCATGAATACGATTGAGGCAGCTGTTAACAGCAGGCACAGGAAAGAGGGTGGCTATTTTTTTGCAAAAGCCATCCCAAAGTTCACTCAGTTTTTTAAATTTCAGCTGATCTGCAGGTCGCAGTGATTTTTGGCAAGATAAGAAGTCCGTTTCATCGAGTAAGGAGCCTTTGAGAAAGACTTCTTTTAATTTGGGCTGAACTCCTGGAAGTTTATCGATGATCGTCTTTAAACTTTGCACTTTTTCTAAACGTTCTTTCCTGAGAGACAAGAAGTGATGATCTTCTTTGGGAAGTAAACGTATGACCTCATCAGAGATTTGAAAATGTTCAGACTCGGCAAAAAGTCGGTATGATTGATCGCGCAATTCTAGCCATTGGGTAATGGTTAGCACAGGAAAGCTATATTTGGTTTGTTTTATTTCGTCTAAGAGTTCAGAAAAAACAGCCTTAAAGACTTCCTGCTCATTAATATCCTTATTATCAAGAAACTCTTGGACTTCTTCAACATGAGAAAATTGCTCTCCGCTCCATACTCCGAAACTATAAAAAGCTCTTTCTAGATCAGAAAACTTAATGACTTTCTGATTGTTCTTTTGCAATAAGCATAAGGTCAGGAGTTGCCAGTAGGATTCGGTAGCTTGACTTAGCTGTTTTTTGATATCTTGTTTATCTTTGTAAGCTTGTTTGAAAACTTGTCCAGGAGCTAGTAAAGCTTGTTTTTGTGGCTGTTCCTCTTGATTAGTAGAGTCTGCCGACTGCTCTTCTGTGGTAGAGTCTGGGCTATCTGAGGGAGCTAATGACAATTGGATATTTCGTGAAAAAAAAGATTGTAATAAAGGCACTATAATGTATATTATAAGGCTAAAAGCTTGGGGTGAGGAATGAGTAGTTCGGAATTTTTTTTTGATCCATTAAATGATGCCGAATTGGATGAATTGATGGAGTTTAGTCACTTGGAAGTGGCTGAATATGGCCATGTTATCTTAAAACAGGGCGACTTGGATGGTGGTCATGCTTATTTGATCATCGTGGGACAGGTAAAGATTGAAAGAATGGACGGATCCCCTCAATTAGTCACAGAATTGGGGCCAGGACAAATTTTTGGTGAGTTTTCATTCTTTTCTCACACAACCAGGTCAGCCTCAGTCATAGCCAATAAATACACTGAGTTTCTAAAAATTAACTTAAGCGACATCGATGAGATGTTTGAGGCTTATCCACGCACAGCTTTTAATTTGCTCAAGTATATTGCTAAAGAAGCTTCCCTTAAGCTATCTCACCGTGCAACTTCTTCTCGTTCATCCTGAATGAACAGTATTTTTTGACTCCATAGATCTTGGCGTTGAAATAATTTTATGTTCTCAATTTGACTTGCGGCATTTGCGATGATTTTTGGTGCAACCTCCACCTCTGTGGCCACATTTAGATGGTTTTGTGAAGTTTCGCTTATGAAAAATGTCGAACCTTCCAGTCTTACCCAGGCATAATCACCATCATTTTGGCTGCTAAGTTGCCACGCAGCGCCATCTTTTTCAATAAAGAGTAATGTGACTTGATATGAAGGTAATAAAAGAGTTCCAGCTAGAATGAGACCCATTAAGATTTTCTGTTTTTTAAAAAAACAGAAAGCGACCAGTAGGGATGTGATCGCAAAGAATAAAATAAAACGCTCCAGAGGCATCTTCTCAAAATGTGAAATATTTAGCTGCTCTTCATAGATAAGTGTCATCAGTAAATCAGGTGGTGCTTTTAGAGGAATAACTTCTGGAAGTGAGCTTATTTCTAAATATTCACCCTCTTGACTTAAAATACCATTATGATAAGAGTCTGGGAAGGGTGCGGTATTACTGATTGGCCAGTAGAAGTCTATGTCTTCTTGATGAGGGTGAGTAACTGAGAAGGGCTTGCTTAAATCTAACCAGTCTGGCAGTTGCTTATAATGAAGCTTAGCCTCTAAAGGTAGGATGATAATAAAAAATAAAAGGGCCGCTTTAGGCCATTTCATTTAAAATATCAACCCCCTGCTGGAGGTTTTCCTGAGATGTGGCAAATGAGATGCGAAAGTGGCTGTCTTTTTCAGAAAAAACGTTGCCGGGAATGATGAGCAGGTTGTGCTTTAAAGCTTCTTCTACAAAAGCTTGTCCTGAAGCATAAGACTCTGGCACTTTTGGGAAAATATAAAAAGTGCCGTCGGGCTTAGCGATGGTGTACTGAGACTTTAGATTTTCATAAATAAAATCACGTTTTTGGCGGTACTCATCCACATAGTCATCCATGGGGGTTTTGAGAGCCTCTATGCAAGCTTGCTGGGCAAAAGAAGGGGCGCATACAAATGTGAATTGCTGCAGCTTAGCCATTTCTTGAATGATTTTTTTGGGTCCACTGGCCCAACCTACGCGCCAGCCTGTTACGGAATGTGATTTTGAAAAGCCATCTAAGGTGATGACATTATCCCTCAGCTGTGCTAAACTGATGAAGTCTGAATCATAATTAAAAAGACGATAAATTTCGTCACTAATTACGATGAGATCGGGGTAGCGATTTAATAAATCAACCAAATCGTAAATTTCTTTTTTATTGAGACCAACCCCCGTTGGGTTGCCTGGGGTGTTCAAGACAAGCACCTTGCTTTTGGAGGTGATGTGTGGCTCTA
>JADGBV010000417.1 GCA_015231345.1 Planctomycetota bacterium | reverse complement strand
AAAAAAGCGTTAAGCAGACAGAACTGATTACTCAGGGAAAAGGTGATGAGCTTATGGAGCTCATGGAGAAAAAACAATCTTTAATAGAAAAGCTTGAACTTTCAAGCTCTCAGTTTATTGAAGAAAAAGTACTATTAGAAAAAACCCCTATGGGTGAATTTTCTACTATCGACGAAGAACTTGATCAGGTGCTTATGGCCATTGAAGAAGTTTTGAAACGACTTGTAGAAAGAGAGTCGGAAGATATGGAAGTGTTGAGTTCTTTACAAAAAGACCATAATGAACAAATGCGTCATTTAGGTTCGGGAAGGGATATGGCAAAAGCCTATTTAAAGCCTAAGCAAGGCTCTTCTTTAAGTAAGAAGGTTTGATAAAATAAAAATGAGTAATACTATTCTTGGAGAAAGAATTGGTGCTAAGTGATAAAAGTGAGGCAAAAGTGACAGAAAAAGAAGTAAGAGCGATGGTTAGCCTTCTTGGTGACCGTTCACTTAGAATAAGAAATCGTGTTGCTGTCTCTTTGGAAAAGAACCTTAATGAATTCGCTCCTCTCTTAGAAGATTTGCGAGATCAGGCAGATGATCCGCTTATTCGAGAACGTTTAACTTTATTAATATTACTTGGTGCTAATACGAACCCCTCTGACCATTGGCGGATTTTGCTCGATAATATGGCTTTTAGTCTGCGGGATGGCATGGCTGCAATCTCCTTAATGGATTCGGAAGAACAAGTTACACGTTTAGAGCTTTTGGAGCAGATCAATAACCTTTCCGACGAATGGATGGAAACCTTAACGCCGAGTATGACTCAGGAAGATAAAGTGAATTCCCTCATGGATTTTCTTTTTGTCTCAGGTCGTTTTAAAGGAAATAGCGAAGATTATTATTCGCTAGATAATTGCTACTTGCATCGTATTCTCAAAAAAGGCAAAGGGCTTCCTGTGACTTTATGCTTAATTGCTGTTATGTTAGCTGAAGAAGCCAGCTTACCTTTGTACGGTATTGGCTTGCCTCTGCACTTTATTGCCGGTCACTTTCGTGGCTCAAATGGAATATGCTTTTATGATTGCTTCGATAGCGGAAGGGAAGTGACCCCTGAAGAATGTGTGAACTACTTACACTCCCGAGGGATATTTTTTCACCCCCAACTGCTTTCTCCCTGCGATAACGATGCTATTTTACAGAGAGTTCTTGTGAATATTAAACATATTGCTCAACGTAAAGGTCTGCATAATCAGCTGGAAAGTATTGAAGAGCTCTACAAAGTGGAAAACCCAGAGATTTACTAAGGGTCTTTTGGGGGGAGTAGTAAACTGACTCAAAATGAGCGCAATTTCATTTGGCATTAAGAGTACTACAATTGCGTTATGGTGTATTGAGATATTTAAGGTATTTCCTGTCTTCGATAAGAATATGCATAATCAGCCAATTGGTTAAGAAGCGTTTTACTTCACCGAGTTGATTACTCATTTGAGTATTATGGATGGAAAATATTTCGAGTATTAGATTTGCATGAATTTGCTTGTGATTTTCTAATTCACTCGTAGGGAAGTCTGTGTCTTTTAAAATATTTTCTTCGTGACTAAAATGGTCTTGAGCATACTTGGTTAATTCGTTAAGGGTTTGATAAATGGCATTATCACCTTTCTTTTCTTTGATATTATTGTAAAATTCATTAGCGATTTTAAAAAGCTGCTTGTGCTCTTCGTCAATAATACCACTATCACACTCAAATAGGATACACCAATTGATAAAGTTTGTTGATTCGTTCATGTGATGTTGAAAGGTTAAACCCTCTTATTGTTCCATGGTGGAGGCGTGCATTAGTATGACTATTTTAACGCTTCTTCCTTCAGCGCCAGATATTTCTGTGTCCAGAGCACGGGACATTGAGCTTCTCGGTGATCAAAGCCAAAAACTCTTCGGCTAATGGCCAAAATGGGCGGAGCTTGAATGCGTTTAGCAAGGCCAAGGCCGCAGTAGCATTTCCACCATCTTTCAAGGTCGGCGATAAATTCTTTATGTGTGGGAAAAAGTTGTTTTGTTAAGTTATGACTAAGGCCTAGTTGCTTTTCCAGAGAGCCTTCTAGGCGCCACTGGAGTATTTCTTCAGGGCTTTTTCGGTTCCAGTCTTCGACCCAGGAGCGAAATAAAGCATCATGATAGGGGTAGTGAAAGGGATCGCCTTGGCCTTTTTCAGGGTTTTGTTGATCACTGAGTTCAGCAGAAGGTTTAATGTCAATGATACTCTGAGGGATAATTTTTTTGCCAGCTTGGTTGTTAATTTCATGGCTCATTTCATAGACTTGGCCTTTCCATAAGTCTGCTAAGTTAGCCAAAAGCCCAGCATGATCTCCGTATAAGGTGCTATAGCCTACGGTTGTTTCAGATTTATTGGCATTGCAGGTAAATGCTCCTCCAAATGCTGCAGCTATGGCTGCTAAAAGTCTTGAAGATCTATCTCTGGCTTGAATATTTTCTTTGACAAAAGAAGATATATCAAGATTAAAGGTTGCTTCAGGCTGTGAACCTAGACTATAATTATTAATACTAATATTCTCGAGTTGATTGACCGTGTTTTCGAAGCATTCTTGGATACTGGCAATTGTATAGCAGCAGCCTAAGTTTTGCGCCAACTCTTCAGCCGCATTCTTAGTAAGCTTGGAGTTGAAGCGACTAGGCATATTAACAAGTAAAAGATTACTTGGCTCGAGTATTCTGGAGTAGATGGCAGCGGCAAGGGCTGAGTCGATCCCTCCGGAAACACCAATTACAACTTTTTTAATGCCTGTCATTTCAAGGAATTTTCTGGTGCCGTAGAGTACGGCTTCAAGAGTGTATTGACTGGTACTTAGTTCTTGATCAATATGTGGGTTGCTTTCATTTAGGCTAATAGTATGCAGGCATTCTTCGAAAGGCTTAAGATTCATCATCCTGCCTTGAGTAGGGCTATAAAGACAGCTGTCACCGTCAAAGGTATAGAGCGTTTTGCCATTGTTTTGTGTCCCAACACAATTACAGTAGAGTATGGGGGTGTTGAGCTCTCTGGCTTGTTTTTCAAAAACGCGGCTGCGCTTGTTTTTTTTGCCTAAGGTAAAAGGTGAGCAGCTCAGGTTAATGATGAGCTCGGCACCTTTTTGCGCGAGAATATTCTGTGGATGAAAACTATAATCGTCACTCCAGCCATCTTCACAGAGTAACCCTCCGCATACAACATCTTTTCCTTGTCTGTTGATGAAGGTATGGGGGTTAATAAGTTCCTCAACTTTTTGTTCTCTTTCTAATGCACATTTGCGCGTGTCATAAAAATGACGACTATCGTCAAACTCACGGTAATTGGGCATAAGGGTTTTAATGCTAAAAGGGTAGGGACTGCCTATGGGTGCTAATAGTTGTCCTTCTTGAGCAATAAAGAAAGCGTTGAACTTTCTTATTCTTCCATCTTCGCCAATGACTCTTCATAATATTTTAGCCCTATACGATATCTGCAAAAAGCATTACTGGGAGCCAAATGCTCAAATTGA
>JADGBV010000416.1 GCA_015231345.1 Planctomycetota bacterium | reverse complement strand
TCAAAAGAATAAATCTAGTTCTAAAAAGAAGAAAGTACGGGAACAGTGAAACTTTAGTTTTAGAAAGCATACTTTCACACACCGACTCAATTTATAATAGCCCCATTACAGTCCAAGTATCTATAAATACGTCCAAAAGTTCACCTACGAAATGGCGACTTTATACCCCACCTTATCAACGGACTATCATTTGGTTATAACCAACTTGCCAAGATTTTAATCGCTCTATACTGCCGCTGAACATTTGTTTTTTAGGACAACAATGAATAATCAGAAACTGAAGTCTATTGCTGATAACATCCGCGCTCTTGCAGCCGCCATGCCCGAGAAGGCCAAGTCTGGTCACCCCGGCGGAGCGATGGGGGGAGCTGATTTTATGGCAATCCTCTACACTGAGTTTCTGAAATTTGACCCTACAGACCTAGAGTGGTTTTTGAGGGATCGCTTTTTCCTCGATCCCGGGCATATGTCACCCATGCTCTACGCCACCCTCTCTCTTTTCGGTGCCTACAGCATGGAGGAACTCGCCAACTTTCGCCAGTGGGAAAGCCCAACTCCTGGACACCCAGAGCTTGAGCCACACCGCGGCGTAGAAAACACCTCAGGCCCTCTAGGCCAGGGCCACGCCATGGGCGCTGGCGCTGCCATCGCCGAACGCTTCTTAGCGGCTCGCATAGGTGAAGAAATCGGCCATAAAACTTACGCCTATATCTCAGATGGTGGCGTCCAAGAAGAAATATCTCAAGGTGTGGGTAGAATAGCTGGAAACTTAGGACTAAGTGAATATATACTGTTCTTTGATTCCAACGACATCCAACTCTCCACCATGACAGATGAAGTTACCGTTGAAGACACCAAGAAAAAATATGAAGCTTGGGGTTGGCGTGTCGAAGTTGCCAATGGCTCTGACTTTGACGAACTTCGTGCCGCCCTGAAAGCCGCCAATGAAGAAAGTGAAAGACCAACCCTTATTATTGGTAAAACCATCATGGCCAAAGGTGCCATCACCGCCGAAGGGGAATCCTTCGAGCGCACCATTTCAAGCCATGGACAACCTCTATCAATTGGCTGCTCACAAAAACAGTCACCCCTCTCAGTATCAAAACGCAACTAAACTTCTTTTTGTACCGGACTTACTGGGGTACTGGCTTACGGGCCAAATGGTCTGCGAACGAACCTTTGCCAGTACTTCACAATTTTACAATCCGGTAACTAGAGACTGGGCTTACGACCTGCTCGAAAAATTGAATATCAGAACCGATCTTTTTGCCGAGTTGGTAGACCCTGGTACGATTCATGGCGAAGTGGAGGGCATGCCATTAGTTAAGGTGGGAAGTCACGATACGGCCAGCGCTTTTGCCGCCGCACCCGTAAAAGACCTTTCTGCCACTGCTGTATTAAGCTCTGGCACTTGGTCACTCTTGGGAGCAGAATTGGACCAACCTATTATCAGTGATGACGCTTGCAAAGCTAACTTCACCAATGAAGTAGGCGTATGTGATACCATACGATTCCTCAAGAATCTATCTGGACTTTGGGTCATACAGGAACTGCGCCGAGTATGGGCAGAAAAAGGGATTCACTATAGCTGGAATGAAATGGATAGCCTGGCCGAGAAAGCCCCCCCTTTCAGTTGTTTCATCGATCCCTCGCATCCTGATTTCACTCCACCAGGAGATATGGAGCAACGAGTCATTGAGCAATGTCGAAGAATAGGGCAAGCTTATCCAGAAAACCATGGCCAGGTCATAAGAAGTCTACTCGAAGGACTAGCCTTCCTCTATGCGAAGACCCTGAATACCATGGAAGGACTCACCGGAAAATCCTTCAAGCAATTATGCGTTGTCGGAGGAGGAGCCAAAAACAAAACACTTAACACATTCACAGCAAACGCCATCGGTCGCAGAGTAATCACCGGCCCTAAAGAAGCCACAGCGGTAGGCAACCTTATTATCCAGATGAAAAGTCTAAGCCATATAAAATCACTTGGGCAAGGACGGGAAATCATATTCCATTCTTTTGCTCAAGAGGTTGAATCTTATTTACCAAAAGACAAAGCTAATTGGGCAGATGCTTATCAGAAATGGTATGAAGTAACTAAGCAATAATATTTACCTGTTGTTTCCAATAAGATAACACTGCTTGTGCCGAATCTGGCTAAGCTAGTGCTGAATGCATATTAATAATTGAATTATTATCCACAAATAATCTAAAAAAAAAGGAGTATTTTTTATAAGTATTTAATAGGATAGAGTTATGAGATACGAATACCTACACCCACGAGACGAGATCGCTTTCACCCTTGAACGCATCTATAGTTATAAAATGACCACCACATCCGGGGGCAATCTGTCTATTATCGATGATAATGGCGACATATGGATCACCCCGGCTCGCGTTGACAAAGGACAACTCAGTCCCAAAGACATCGTCTGTGTGCGCAAGGATGGCACCATCGACGGCCAACACCCGCCTTCCTCAAAGTCCCCCTTCCATAAAGCCATTTACGAGGCACGCCCCGACATACGCTCGGTGGTCCACGCCCACCCCATGGCCCTGGTTGCCTATAGCTGTGCCCAAAAGGTGCCAGAAACTAAATCATTCCCTGCCGCATGGAATAGTAACGGAATGGTCGGATTTGCTCCCTACGGCGTTCCTGGCAGCAAAGACCTGGGCGATAAAATTGCAGTGGAATTCAAGAAGGGTTACGATAGCGTCATTTTAGAAAATCATGGCGTATGCTGTGGTGGCAACAATTTACAGGATGCCTTCAACCGCTTCGAAACCCTCGAGCTCTGTGCAAAATCTCATATCAAAGCTTCCATGATCGGAACTCCTAAAAGTCTCTCTGAAGAGCAAATTCAGGTGTGGCAGAAGAGCTACTTCAAGCTGGACGCCTTCGAGTACGAAACGGAAATTATGAGCATTAAGGAGAAAGAACTGCGCTGCGAACTGGCCAATTTCGTTAAGCGCGGCTATCGCCAGCGCCTTCTCACCGCCGGAACCGGCACCTTTTCGGCCCGCATCGACAAGCACTCCTTCCTCATTACACCTTACCCCCTGGATCGTCATACCATCGAACCCGAAGACTTGGTGATGATCCGAAAGAATAAGAAGCAGATTGGCAAGAAGCCTAGCCGAGCTCTACATGCCCATCGCGCCATTTACGAAGCCAATCCAGAAATCCAGTGCATTATCAATGCCTCCCCTGTGAATGCATTAGCTTTCAGTATTATAAATGAGAAGATCAACACCTATACCATTCCCGAAAGTTATGTATTCGTCGGCAACGTCGCACTATTACCATTTGAAGCCCCACACAACAATTTTGAGGCCCTCATAGAAACCTTAACTCTCGCCAATCCAGCAGCCGTGCTTAAGAATAACGGCGTCATGGTAGTAGGCAAGGACATTCTATCTGCCTTCGACCAACTCGAAGTGCTCGAATGCTCAGCTGAGGCCATTATCGATAGCCAACCCATCGGCGGGCACGTGCCCATGTCCCAGGAGGTCATCGACGAACTTATCGAGTCTTTTAACCTT
>JADGBV010000415.1 GCA_015231345.1 Planctomycetota bacterium | reverse complement strand
TAACTCCTTGAAAAAAGGAGATTTTATCACGACACCAAACTGATACTTATGCTTGGTTAACCTGACATGTACTTGCTGTCCATCCACTGTGGAACCGCTATTGTCAATGACGGTTAGTTTCATCGAAGCCTTGCGAAACTTATCGATACGCTTATTAGCCTCAATTCGCCAGGGCTCTCTCCCAGATTTCAAGGCTTTTGCGATGGATTCGATGCCCCGAACATCGCTTCCGTCATATTTTGCCAAAAATGGGTCTTTGCTTGGTAGAGAATATTTTTTTGCTTTCAGAGACGACTCCGGGTCATATTTAACGGTTGCTTTGGAGACTGAAGCCGACTGGGCAGAATCATGAGCGCTTGGTTTATTATGCGCAAACTCGGTTCTTTTGATCCCCCCGTCAGTATAGTCACTTTGGGAGACTGATTGATAAAGAAAGTACCCCGCACCCCCCAAGGCGCAAAGTAATAATGGCACCCAAATAGTCGATCCAAGACCCCCCGATTTGGGCTTAACCTTGGCCCTTTGGCGTTTTGTGCTTGACTTTCCCTGAGGAACACGTCTTGCCTGACTGGATTTTCTGGCTGTACTTGCCGATTTTCCGGAGACCTTTTTAGACGGCTTTCCAGCTTGTTCTTCTTTTCTTTTTTCGGGAACCCGAAATGATGACTCACATGAACGGCAAACGACTTTTTTCCCCAGCATTTCCGTCCTTAGCCGGTATTCTTTCTTACATTTAGGGCAACAAATAGATCTATTGCAGATATCATCCATATCAATATTATATATATTTCAGAAATCACTTCAAGACTACTTTAACCTAGATCAAAAAAAATCCTAAGAGCAAAGCTTATGGAGTCGATCATAAGTTAAATTCTTATTATACAGAAAGAGTTTAGGCTCTAAGCCTTATAAGATGAATTGAGGATCAGGCTCTTTGCCAAGAGCAATGACCACTTCTTTGTACGAAATAAAACCGACTAATTTTCCGCTTTCAAGGTTTATGACAGGCAAGGTATCTAGTTTCGATTCGCTAAACATACCCACACTATCTTGTAAACGAGCGTCTTCTAGCAAAAAGTAACGCATACTCACCAAATCACGAGCATTAACAAATCGCGATAAATACTGATCGAACATTACATTTTTAAGCTCAGCTAAGTCAACTAAGCCCTCATATTTAAAATCTTTATCAACAACAGGGTATATGGGAAAATGATGACTATCGATATATTTCACAACTTCAGAGAAATTAGCACTCGCCTCTATGGCATAGACTTTCCTTTGTACAAGAGATGTAATACGGTCCGTATCCCGCAAATGGGGACGCTCAACCAAGCCTGTATTTTCCAAGAAGTTCCTCACCATTTCTGTTATCTGTAAGTGAGTGCCTGTACTTACATCACCTAAAATGTTAGCGACTTTTATTTCTCGAGACTTAATTAGAGCGTATCGTAATAAAATAGGCCCAATAATTTCAAAAACAAATATGGATGACACCACTGCTTTAACGGTCGAAATAACGACTGGACTATCTACCCCATCCAATTTAGCCACAATGCCCAGTGCTGCACCCGCATGGGATAATAAACCAAGCCCTAATAAACTGCCATTGATATCTTTTCTTTTCAGAAATTTTCCGGCAAAAATGGCACCAAGGTAAACACCTAAAGTTCTCGTTCCGGCATATATAAGACCATATAAACCTATTGTGCTCACATCCCTTAAGTCTATGTGAGAACCCGCAAAAATAAAAAACAAAGCATACATGCTCAAGCCGACGCCTTTAATATTTTTATGAATCTCAGCCCCAGAATGAGAAAAATTCACAAGCGAAAATCCAAGAAAAAAGCTTACGAGTAAGGGCTCCAGGTGTAAATAAAAGGAAAGACTGACCCCAAGCAAGATCACACAGACAACAGCTAATAATATTTCACTACTCGATTTTTCTCTTTGCTCTAAATAGCTTAAGCCCAAACCAAGTGTCGTTCCAATGATGACCGAACCTACAATAGACCACCCAAGCCATAACATTTCTAGCCACACAGGCCCAGAAGTCCCCTGTAGAATCCCTAAAAACTCAAAAACAATGATAGAGAATTGGGAAAGGACAATAGCTAACACTGTCCCTAGCGCCAAAATGACAATAATGTGATCAGTTAATATGCCACGCGAATCATACTCATTAATCACTAGTAGTGTTGTCGGTGGAGCTGCCGTCATGGCCACAATGCCTAAAAACACAGAAAAGAAAATCGTATTTTGAAGCTCCATTCCAATTGAGAGACTTAATATAAAGCATAAGCTCATCACAATTGTGCTCACCAAAAAGCAATAAGCCAAGCCATAGCGCACCATTTTCCAGCCAATTTTCTTAAGCAGTTCTTTATGAAATTCACCGCCAATATTGAATAAAATCAAACCGAGGGCAATATCGCTAAAATAATCGAGGTGATGCCCAATCTCCTCATCAATTAAATGAACGCACGAAGGTCCCAAAAATATGCCCAAAACGATAAATCCCGTCACCTTAGGCACCTTGATGCGGTGGGCTATTTTACCTACAATGAAGGCCCCTATTAGGCATATGCCTAATAGCTGAACGATTGGATCTAAACTTTTCATTTTTTGTTAAGCCTGAAGAGGCATGTTACATAGGGTTGTTTTTAACCCTTTATAAAAGTTATAAAGCACAAATTGAACTTTATGATAAAAAGCCCACCGTGCTTGACTATTTTTAGCCACCCTATCATGCCCTTTTCGTCTTTTTAGGAGTTAACGTGGGACTTGGCATCGCCCTTGGGGCCTTTCTTAAATGCCTGTTTAACCGAGATTTTGCCGGTCAGGTTAAAGAGTTAGCAATCGCTCGTAAGAGTCGTCAAGTAGAAGCCAGCCCTGAGCCCCCGGAGAAGACTGTAGAAGCTCCCCCGACTCCAGAAAAAGAAGAAAATAACAATTCAGACTGGGCAGTTATTAGCCTTTTAGCCGAGCTGCAAAAAGACGGCCGCTTCATCGATTTTATGGAAGAAGATTTAAGCCATTATGATGACGAAGAAATTGGCAGTTCAGTGCGCACCATCCATGAAGGATGCCAAAAAGCGCTCAAACGAATTATTAGCAAAGAAAAAATCATCGATCAGGATGAAGAAAGTTCTTACCGAGTCAACAAGGGCTTTAACACTCACCACATAAAATTAAATGGCAAAGTGAGCGATAATTTCCCCCTTAAAGGAACACTCGTGCACCCAGGCTGGAAAGTCACTGATGTTAAATTAGGCGAACGCAGCCAACACCTAGATAAAATTATTACCCCCGCGGAGGTTGAAATTGAGTAGTGAAGACTGTCGCTATACCGTTGGCATAGATCTTGGCACAACAAATACGGTTGTTTCTTACCGACTGAACGAGGAAGACTCAGGGCTAAAACTGCTAGAGATCGAACAGGTCACAACTGCTGGAGTCAAAGAAAAAAGCCAATCTTTACCCTCATTTTTATATCAACCCTTAGAAAGTGAACTAGAAAGCTCTAGCAGAAGTGATTTCTTTCAAGACTGGGAAGATGATGGTAGCTGGATGGCCGGTATCTTTGCACGGGAC
>JADGBV010000414.1 GCA_015231345.1 Planctomycetota bacterium | reverse complement strand
ACAACAATCGTATTGGACCAACCTCTCATGGAGTATGTGATTTGGTTATTATACGAAGTTTCGATGGTAATCTTATTATCTACACCGCTTAGACTAACATTCAACGACTCATTGGGAGTTAAAGTCACAGTTTTGGAGTTCGCAAAACCCGAAAGAGAATAGTCATTACTCTCATCGTGAGCAGAAAAGGGCTCATTCACCGAATCATCCAATTCATCCTCGTCTTGCTCCTCATTTTCATCCTCTTCAACTTTTGCTTCGGAGATGTAATGGCCTGACATTTTGTAAAGAAATATAGCAAGAATAAGTGACACGAAAAAATCACCTGGAACAAATACCATCAAAGCAAAAAAAGTGATATATGGATGATGGTAAATAGTTTCCCATAAAGCTTTCTTAGGCGAAGAACTGCGCTTATGCTTCTTAAAATTCCTCGAAGCTTTATGAGAGGCCAGAAAATAAATGAGAACAGACAATGCAATATACCATAATATGGATGGATCAAACCAATGATTAAAAGGAGAGGAGAAGCCGATATATTCATTTACAAAGCTCAATACTCCTCCAAAAGCGAAAAGATAGAGCATAAATTTGAGAGTATTACCGTTAAAAAAGCGAGAAATTTTATCACGAAACCCCTTACTCTCTTCGCTTGTTTTTTGCCTTTTTTCTCGCTCCATATTTTCGATGGCTTTCTCCACTCGATCAGCGGGAATTTTCATTTCTTCTGCGACTTCCATAAGAATGGTCTGCCCGATACGCGTTTCTTCTTTGTCATTTCTCTCAGTAATGCCTTCACTGGAACGAGCACCTTGGCCGCTTTCGTTCATTTCTAGCTGAGAAGCTTTATTTATAATTAGCTTGAAAGTATCGTGAGAAAACTGCCGTTGAGAAGTCGATTGTTCTTGAGCCTCCGCTAGTTTATGAAAAACGTCTTCTACTTCCAGCATGGAATCATACCGTTCTGTTTTATCTTTTGCCATCATTTTACGAATGATGCTTTTAACATTTGCTTCTTGCGATACAGGAAGGGTGTTATGAGGGAATTCCAAAGCCTTTTCCATATGCATATTGACCACTGCAATGGCCGAGTCGGCTATAAAGGGTGGCCGGTTAAATATAAGCTGGTAAAAAGTAGCTCCCAGTGAGTATATATCACTGCGATGATCTACTTCTTGTCGCAAAACTTCCGGGGGCATATAACTTGGTGTGCAAAGAAGTTCGTGGGTGGCTGTGAGGGTTTGGAGTGATTGATCATTCTTAAAACGTGAAATCCCAAAGTCCGTCACCCTTAGCCGACCTGTTCTATCTAATAAAAGATTGCTGGGTTTTATGTCGCGGTGAACGATTCCCACATCATGCGCTCGTTGAAGCCCCCGAGCGACTTGCTGTATGATATCAATAGCTTCAAGCAAAGAAAAAGCACCTTGTTGCTCAAGTAGTTCCCCAAGAGAGGCAGCTTCGACATACGGCATAATAATGTAAGTATTCCCTTCATGCTCACCATAATCAAATGCTGTGAGTAAGTTTTCATGATCCAATTGCGCTAAAATTTTAGCTTCGCGCAAGAAGCGCTCCCTTTGCTTGGGATCCCACCCTCCTTGGCTCATTTTAATAGCGACTTTTTTGCCAATGGTCTGGTGTAAAGCGAGATAAACTCGTCCCGATGCTCCAGCTCCCAAGAATTTCTCGACTCTATAGGGACCAATTTCCTGCCCAATATTCGGGTCAGCAAGCTTGGGCTTCTCTGTCATCAAGGCGGGAGTAAAGGCAGCTGCAAGAGCTTCATTACCTAAGTTTAGAGAAGGAGTGAGATTATCTGAGCTTTTCATAGTGGCATTTTCAAATTGCTGTTACTATTATTTTGGGAAAAGCTTTGTAAAAGTGGGAAAATATTTTAAAAATAAATCGATTTATTTTAGGCAACTTAGCAAATGCTTGATTTCGTCGTCAATTTCAGTAGAAAATCTAACTGTTTTAGCGACTTCTTCCCTGAGGAGCCTACCATAAACCAATCTGGCAGAGCGAAGTTTATCGGCAATACTTTCAGGTTCCAGTCCCAATTTCTTGGCCAGCGCCTTTCCGCTCAATTTATGACTTTTAGGGTCAAAATATAGCACGTAAACCGCTTCATATTGCCAAAGCTTGTCTTTCTGTTTACACTCCTCTTGCATCCTCTGCAAAACCCGTTGGAGTAAGGTTATGGCCCAACGGCGATGAAATTCATATTCCGGCTCATCACTAAAGGAGCCTTGTTCTTGCCAGTTTTCTAAATCGTGAAGTGATAAATGCTGATAATCCCCTCGCCTTTTTTGGGCATTACGGCGGTCTCGTTCATCGGAAATAAAACGGGTTAAAATGCCTAATAAATAAGAACGAAAGCGACCTTTGGCTGAATCAGCTTTTAGCAGGAGATCTTTATCCATCAGGTAAAAAAAGAAGTCCTGAGTTAAGTCCATGGCATCTTCCCGTGACCACTTTTTAGCTCGCAAAAAGGAATAAATAGCCGGCCAATAACGCTGCGTGAGTTCTTCCCAGTGATCCCGATTGGCTTCGCCTTCCGAGCTAGACAAAGCTTGCACGAGATCCCAAGCGGTAGTTTGGAAGAGGTTTTGGCCGGTGGAGGTAGGATGCATGTGAATGGAAAATCCTAATATGAATCGGCTCTCTTCAATGCCAATGATGCTTCATTTTCAATTAGTTGTATGTTTCGGAGAGGTTCACTTCTGATTTATTACCATACTCGAATTATAATATCAACGGCTATCATTTAAATTCGAATAAACACATTACGGGACGCATCAAAGTCTCACTCAAGCATCATTTACCTTAAAAAAACGATAATGCTGAGCACCCAGGGTGTAAATGACAAATCGTTCTATCTGCATACGCGGGTATTTTTTTTGTAAATCGTCAGCATAGCGGTTCACCTGCTCGCGATCTTCTTCTATAGGCTGTTCTAATTCAAGAACCCCCTTGGCTTTGCCTTCTGTCACTGAGAAATGTTTGAATTCAGCTAATATTCCTTTATCGGCAAAAGGGGTACCATGCCTGCCAATCGCCTCAAAATCAGCTCGACCACTTGGATAGTTCACTTCGATGGAAAAGATATATTTACGAGCCAAGTATCGAGTACAAATTTCGTAAAACGTGGTACGGAAAAAGTTTTCGTTGGCCTTATCAAAGGCTTGTGCGGGGATTTGCCCAATGTAGGTTTTCCAGTATCCTGCAAAAACTTTGGAGAAATCGTGATTTTCCAAGTAGCGCTTGAATATAGGTGTATATCCGTCGGAGACGACGATTCGTTCGACCTCATTGAAATATTCAGTGAATATCGTTTTCATGCTAAGATTGGGAAATGTGAGCGTATACTCATCTTCAAAGGTAAGCATGCCTAAGTAGTAGAGACTCAAAGGGAAAAAAGGTTTTTCGAAAAATTGACGCATATTAAACTTACTTTGTAGCATCGTCATATCTACAGCTAAGGTACCTTCAAACATAAGTTGCTCCAATAACTCACGAGTTTCTATTTCGCTTCCTGTCAAGCGTCTGAGCCAATTGATATCAACCCGGAGGTTATGGTCGATTCTATCAGTAGGGA
>JADGBV010000413.1 GCA_015231345.1 Planctomycetota bacterium | reverse complement strand
TCATCGGGTTTCCGTAGGCCTAAGTCTTTTGGTTGTGGCTGGAGTCATGCTTGTTGTGGTTTATTTGTTGTTCAAAAGCCGATCTTTCTTCCGTTGCATCCATGATCTTAAAAAAGAAGCTTATCAAATAACGAACGGATTCATTAATCAAAATATTACGGTGAACCGAGTTGATGAAATAGGTGATTTGCAAGAAGCAATTGCCCAGACCCGAGAATATTTGGTGAAAACTTTACGTTCGGCTATGGCTTCATCTAATGCCAAAAGTGAGTTTCTGGCGATGATGAGTCATGAAATACGAACTCCTCTTAACGGTGTTATTGGCATGGCAGAAGCCTTACAAGAAGAAGAAGGATTCGATCAAGAGCAGCGTGATATGATTAATACCATCGCCGATTCTGGCGAGTTCCTTTTAGCTATTGTGAATGATATTCTTGACTACTCAAAAATTGAGACAGGAAAAATGAAGCTTGATCATATAGAATTTGATTTGTTTCGCTTGATCCGCTCTATTACAAAAGTCTTTCAACTTAAGGCTAAAGATAAGAATTTAGTCTTTGAGCTTAATATTGATGATAATATTGGTCAGAATGTCAAAGGTGATCCTAATAGGATCAGGCAGATTATCACAAATCTCTTGGGTAATGCCATGAAATTTACGGATCAAGGAAAAGTGAGCCTGATTTTAAAACTTGAGAGTGATGAAGAGGAGCAGCAGGTCATTCGCGTCGAAGTGAAAGATACGGGTATAGGCATAACTGAAGAGAAAATTAATGTCATATTCGAAAGCTTCTCCCAGGCTGATACGTCGACAACTCGTAAATATGGAGGGACTGGTTTGGGCCTTTCCATCTCTGTGAAATTAGCTGAGCTGATGAGAAGTCGTTTAGAGGTTGATAGTCAGTATGGCAAGGGGTCGGTGTTCAGCTTTTCACTGGCTCTAGAGAAACAAAATCTCACTGCAGAATCCAAGGCTCCTGAACAGGAAAAGACTGAGTATAGTGAAAAGGCGTTGGAGGGTAATAAAGATATTCAGGTTTTGGTTGTAGAAGACAATATGGTTAATCAGAAGGTGATTGTGAAATTGCTGAAGAAAATGAACTATTCTGTCGATGTCGCCAATAATGGAGAAATAGGAGTTGAAGCAGCGAAAAATAAACTCTATAATATTATTCTTATGGATATACAGATGCCGGTTATGGGTGGTTTAGAAGCAACAGCATGGATACGCAAGCATGAAAAAGAAACAGGGCAATTCTCTCCTATTGTAGCTTTGACTGCAGATGTCGTTAGTATGGGTGAAGGTCATGGAGTCAGAGAGAAGTATGTAGAAGCTGGAATGAATGAATATATTTCCAAGCCCGTGAAAAAAGATATTCTTTATAGAATCATTAAGGAATTGACTTCTAAAGAGAAAGCTAAAGATTCAGCAGATCCTGAGATATTAGAAAGCGCGAACTGACGACTTACGCCTCTCATATTATTACCATCTTAGTTCTATAGAATCAGGTCTTTAATTCGAGGACTTAGAATGTGAGATGTTTAACTTGAGGCCATCGTGTGCTAGAGAGACATCATGCTTGCTGAAATACTCAGACTTTGGGTCTTTAAAAAGAGCTTGAGTCTCGTGATGTTTTACATCATGACTCATATGAATAAAAAAAGTCCTCTTGGGTTTTAGGAAAGCAACGGTTTCTAAAGCCTTAGTGAAATTGAAATGAGTGCTATGTTCTCGAAAGCGAAGGGCGTCCAGAATCAGTAAGTCTAAGCCCTGGAGTTGAGCCATTGTTTGTGGGGGGATTTCAGAGACGTCAGAAATATAAGCCATGTCACCAAAACGATAAGCAAAAATATCAAGTTTGCCATGTTTGACCACTAAAACTTTAAAGTCGATCTCGTCTATACGCACTTCGTTCATAATGGGCATGAGTTCTAATTTTGCAATGCCTCCTCCTTTTTGCGTGCTTGAGTCAAAGAGGTAACGAAAGGTATAGTTTTTTATATTAGATAAATGATCCTCTTTCCCATAAATGGGGATGGATTCTTTTTGTAAATGATTAAAAACGCGTAATTCATCTAAACCCATGATGTGATCTGCATGATCATGAGTCAGGAGAACGGCATTAATATTTTTGACTTTTTCTCTAATGGCTTGAATTCGAAAATCCTTACCACAATCGATGAGGATGTTTTTCCCTTTTGTCGTCGTAATGAGTAAAGAGGAATTGCCTCGTTGGTCGTGTGGGTCATGGGAAGTACAGGTTTGGCAATCGCATGCAATCATGGGGATTGCATTGCTGGTCCCTGTGCCCAGAAAGGTTAATGAAGCGATGCTATGAGTCACTAAAAGGTTCGAATGAAGTGCTGATGAGCTATTTTAGCATTAAGGGGGGAGATACAAATTTCTTCACGATACCCATAAGTATAATAAATGATTAGCTGAGACTTTAAGTGAGCTCAGCTTCTTTCTGAATGCCTTTTAGGCTGCTCTTTCAGGCTATGATGACCATCTTGCTTAAGTAATATATTGAAATATTATTCATGAAAAAAACGATCTACCTTGCCAGCCCTTACGGTTTTTCCAAACAGTGGAAAAGCAAGCTACTGCCGGATTTTGTGACTCAACTGGAGTCCATGGGGTTGGATGTATGGGAACCATTCAGTCGTAACAATCAGGTGGATACCTCCAAAAAAGGTTGGGCTTATGAAATCGCTGTGGCTGATAGGGATGATGTTCGAAATGCCGATGGCCTATTTGCCATCATAAATGGCACGCCACCCGATGAAGGCGTTATGGTGGAGTTGGGGATTGCTATTGCCTTAAAGAAACCGATCTTTTTGTTTCGTGATGATTTCCGTTTATGTTCGGATAGCGAAGAATACCCCCTCAACTTGATGATTTTCAGTGGTCACCCTGAAGATACTTGGCGAGACTATTATTATACGGATATTGCTGATATCACGAACACTGAGAAAGAGCTTAGCCGCTGGGCCAAGCAAGGTTCTTGAATAACGAGTTTACTGTATTTTTGCTTACTTGATGCCTGCTCAGAAAGAATATGTTGGTCGCTTAGCTCCTTCGCCAACAGGTGCTCTCCATTTAGGTAATATGCGTACCTTTCTGGTGACTTGGCTCCACTGTCGTCAGGCTCAAGGCAAACTTCTCATGCGTATGGAGGACTTGAATATCCCCAGGCTGAAAGAGGGGGCCATTCAGCAAGTTTATGATGACTTGCTCTGGCTTGGCCTTGATTGGGATGGGGGTGCTGGCATGAATGAGCAAAATCAACGTGCTCAGTTCAACCAATCTCAGCAACCCGAGCAAGCCCAAAATGAAGAGAATGATTATTTGCAAACACGCAATTTAGACCGCTACGTGCAAGCTTTTGACGATTTATTAAGTCGAGATCTAATCTACCCCTGTACTTGCACAAGAAAAGATATTCGCGAGGCCCAATCTGCGCCTCATACTGAGCATGAATTGAATTACCCTGGCACTTGCCGGGGCAAATGGAAGAGTGTCGCCGAGGCGCGAGAATCTTGTGGACGAGAGCCTGCTTGGCGTTTTAAAATCAGTAATACCTCCACCTCTTTCCGTGATGGTTATTATGGAGA
>JADGBV010000412.1 GCA_015231345.1 Planctomycetota bacterium | reverse complement strand
GCAACTTCAAGACAACCAGTGGCTGGGACATCTACCATCGGCTAACCAAAATGAAAAACAAAATGGCCAAGAAGTATCGGCCCACCAAGATCAATGTAGTAGAGAAGGAATTGACCTTCGCTTGACTTCATCAAAACCGCATTAAGTATCAGCTTCCCATTCAGCCTTTTTGCTCAAAACGCATGTCAACTCTTTTGATTCTTCCATGAAAAAGGTTCGATATGTGTTCAAAAGGGTGTGTTTTCTTAAGCTGATCTTTAAATTTTCTGTTATTGCAGGATTTTTAGTTATTATCGACTGAAGCGATAAGGTATTGTTTACTAAGATCGTAATACTTCTTTTATTTGAAATGATCAAGTAAACTTAGAAGTTGAAAAAAAATATTGCAAATAAAACATTTGCAATTTTTTTAGACTATCCTATACTCATAAAACTAGCATCTAGCGCCTAGTCATTAAAGTTTTTTGTCATTAGGACGTATATGAAATCACTGGTTGTAGAGGATGATTTAACTAGCAGGCTGGTGCTCATTGAGATCTTGAGCTCGTATGGCCGCTGTGATGCTTTTGCATCAGGTGAAGAAGGAGTTGCTTCTTTCTCTTTCTCTTTAGGAGCTGATAAGGCCTATGATTTAGTCTGCCTAGATGTTGGCCTGCCAGGCATAAGTGGGCAGGAGGTGATGGCACAAATCAGAGATTTGGAGAAAGAAAAGGATATTCCCTTAGGCCGCGGGACTAAGATTCTTATGATTACTGCATCAGCTGATAAATCAAAGATATTTGAAGCATTCCGCTCAAGTTGCGATGGCTATTTAGTAAAACCTTATAACCATAATAAATTAGAAGAGCACATAAGTGATTTTGGACTTATATAAATAGATTGGCTAAAGATAATACATATCAGAGCCTGGTAGATTCTCTCGCTGAGAAGGCTATGTTTGCTGAAGCTGATGACCTCCCTCTACTAGGAGAGATTCTAAGCTTATTTGATGATATTGGTGCATGCACCGACAGCAAAAAGGAGAATATTTCAGAGGATATAAAAAGAAATACAGAATCTGTGACATCCCTTATGCTAGGTGATTGTGAGGATCCAGCTGGTGTTCTTAATTCCCTAAGGTCAGATATTAGTCTCTGGCAAAAAAACAAATGTTCCGCTGATAGCCAAGAAAGCTCAGAAGAAGATGGCTCTTCAAATACAGTAACTGATGCAATGGGCTCTTTTATAGAGCAGTTAAGGGATGCACATGCACGCTTAGAAGAAATTGCGCTCAATATTGAAAATCACCCTGACGCAGAGTTAATTGATGAAGCTTTACGCATAATTCATAGCTTAAAGGGTGAGTCTGGAGTTTTATCTTTAAACGATTTAAATGAAATTTGTCACGAGCTGGAGAGTATTCTGCAAGATGGTAGAATAGAAAACCCAACTCCGCGAATACTCATTTTTTGTGATTGGCTAGCGTATACTTATTTAGGCTCTAAGGAGAAAAAAGTTCTTCTAGATGCTGCCTTGAAGGGTATAAAAGAAGGTGGGGCTGAGCCTGCTCCAAAAGAAAAGGCGACAGAAGTCATTCTAACTCAAGACCTATCTTTTTATACTGATTTCGCTTCAGAAGCTTATGAGCACTTAGAGGCTGCTGAGCATATTCTACTAGATAGTGGTGAAGAAGCTATTTCTGATGAAGATATAAATACGATATTTAGGTCTTTTCATACGATAAAAGGCGTCTCTGGATTTCTTGACTTAAGGGATATTCAGGTTTTAACACATAGAGCGGAAAATGTTTTTGATCTTGTTCGTTCTAAAGAACTTAAAATGAATGGTGATCTCCATGACTTATGCTTTAAAGTTGTGGATAAAGTGAAAGTTTTGGTAAGTGTTATGACTGAATGTGCCGAGAAAGGAAAAGGAGTTCCTTTAGATAACGAGGTTGATGCATTAGCTGCTCACCTTGATACCTATTTAAGCAAGAAAGAAAATGTTCCAACTAAACTAATAGAGCAAGTCGAAGAAAAGCAAGAAGACAGTGCGCAAGAGTCTAATGTTGATAATTCTACTGTTGTTTCAAAAAGTATTAAAGTCAATACGAATACTGCAATTAAAGTGGCGACAGACCGTCTCGATAAAGTGATTAATTTAGTTGGTGAACTTGTGACATCACAGGCGATGCTTAATGAAGACCTTCAGGGGCATCAATCCAAAAACCTGCTGCGTAACTTAGGGCATATGAAGAAGAATGTGAATGAGCTTCAAGCCTTAGCTATGTCTCTTCGAATGGTGCCCATAAAAAGTACCTTTATGAAAATGTCTAGAATTGTCCGTGATCTTTCTCGGAAAATGAATAAGAAGATAGACTTCACGATGGAAGGTGAAGAGACTGAAATGGATCGTAATATGGTCGATATGTTAGGGGACCCATTGGTTCATATGGTTAGGAACTCAGCTGATCATGGTGTGGAATCGACTGAAGATAGGGTTGCAGCAGGAAAAAGCCCAGAGGGTCATGTCTTGCTTAAGGCCTTCCATAAAGGTGGAAATATTGTCATTCAAATAAAAGATGATGGTAAAGGAATTGATCGGGAGGTTATTCTTAAGAAAGCCATCGAAAAAGGTTTAGCAAACTCTACACAGGAATATACTGATAATGAGGTCTTTCAGTTTCTCTTTGCACCAGGCTTTTCTACAGCTAAGGAAGTGACTGATGTTTCTGGGCGTGGAGTGGGTATGGATGTTGTTCGTAAGAATATTGAGAATTTACGCGGGCGTATTGATATTGAAAGCGTGAAAGGTCAGGGTACAACTTTTTCCATCCATTTGCCTCTCACATTAGCCATTATAGATGGTATGGTTATCAGTGTAGCGAATAACCGCTATATTATTCCTACTATAGCTATTGACCAGACATTTGGAGTGAATGATCAAGATATATTCTCAGTTCAAAGTGAAGGACGAGTCATCAAGTTTAGGGAGCACATGGTGCCTATTCTCAGTTTTGATCAGATTTTTTCTGATGAAAGTTATAAGGGGGAAGGCAATATTCTTCTCGTCTTAAATGCAGGGGATCGTCATGTTGCTGTCTTGGTTGATGAAATCTTAGCTCAACAAGAAGTGGTGATTAAAAGTTTACATGAATCAATGCAAGCTATCAAAGGATTATCTGGTAGTGCCATACTTCCAGATGGAACAGTAGGATTAATTTTAGACCCCATGGAAATAGCCGGACTTTTAAGGGAGGGCCTATGAGTCAAGATAACAAGGATTCAGGATCAGTCGTTGATACTTCACTTGAGAATTCAAGCCTTGCTGGCAAGTATTTGACTTTTTATCTTGACGACGAAGAATATGGCGTTGATGTCCTTCAAGTGAAGGAGATTATTAGCATCGTTCCAATAACGAAGGTGCCACAAACCCCTCCTTTTGTGATGGGGGTCATTAATTTAAGAGGTGAAATATTACCCGTTATTAATTTGAGAAGATTTTTAAAAATTCCAAAAACTGAACAAACCCCTTCGACACGTGTAATCGTAAGTGAAGACGGTGATTTACGTGCTGGGTTGATCATTGATTCGATTACTCGGGTGTTTTCCTTAAGAGATACAGATATCGAAACTGT
>JADGBV010000411.1 GCA_015231345.1 Planctomycetota bacterium | reverse complement strand
TACGACTAATGAATAATCACTTCGACCTCGACACCGGCGAGAAAGTAGCAGACCCCAAAGAAGGCTTCCTAGCTGAAAACTTTCCGGAAGAATCCAAGAAACGTCACGAGCTTATGCAAATCTCGCCCAAAAACGGGCATAAGGAATTCAGGCTGGCAAAAACGAAATTAGCAAAAATGAATAAAGATTTAGATCGAAAATCCATGAAGTTACTTCAAAAGGCTGATGCGCCAAAATTGATTTCCGTTGGCAAAGAAGGCTTATACAGCTGGAATTGGCAATACTTGGGCGATCGTCGCTTCGGCAGTGTAGGAGTCAGCAATTCACAAGGAACGAACTTCGCCTGGAATCCTAAGGGAACAGCCTCACTACAACTAGAACGACAATCGAAAACCTTTCGCCTGACTTTTATCCCTGCTGAGGGAAAGAATTTAATTCAAAGACTCAACGAAGGTTTCTTTGTCAACTCAGTAGCTCTATGTGATAACGCTATTGTCGTTGGCGGACGCATTGTGGCTTTCGACAAGAAGAACTCAGAGCAAAAAGGATTTATTCAGGTTTTCGATCAGAAAGACCCAAAGAAAGTTTGGACGAAGAAGTTCGCTGCTGGATTATCATTCAATGGCCTCTCCATTTCAGATGGTCAAGTTGCAGCTAGTTTCGACGATGGAAGTCTAGTTTTACTGAAATAATCACTGCAAATATTACCCCAGCACCAACCCTTAACAATACTATTTTCACTCAAGGAAGCCCAGAGCTATTTTCACTCAAGGAAGCCCAGAGCCATTCTCAATCTTATGACACCCGTCAAAATAGTATTACTTATGCTGTTATTGCAGCCATATCTATTCGCTGCGGACCCCACCTCCTTTGCCAATCACTACCTCAAAAGTCAGGCCAATAAAGATGGCCCTGATTTTATTCAGCATAAAAAGGCTGGCCCTGGCTGGTTTAGTAACCTAGGGCCAACTGGGATTCGTGCTCTGCTTACTGATGAAAATGGCAAGGCTGAATGGGAAGGACAGGGCTCGAGGTATTTAGTTAAGTATGTCTTTCCCAAATCCCCAGCCTCTCGGAAAATAACCCCGGGAGATATTATCTTGGGAGTAAATGGAGAACGGTTTAAATCCACTTATACATTTGGCTATTGGTTCGGGTGGGGTTACGATGGCCCGATCACAGAAGTGGGAGCTGAAGTTGAAAGAGCAGAGAAGGAAAACAAAGGACGAATGAATTTCCTTGTGCTAAGGAAAGGTAAAGAGATTGAAGTTAATATTACCATTAAGAAAAAGGGAGTCTTCACAGAGAACTTTCCTTATAAATGCAAAAAAAGCAGCGCTTTAAAGAAAGAAGCATTGCTCTGGCTGCTAAAAAATCAAAAAGCTGACGGAAAGTGGCCTGGACAAGGCCACGCCTCCATGATAGCCTGCTTGGCTCTTTTGGCTCAAGGCAAAAGGTACCTCAGTAGTGTTGATAAGCATCTTAAAAACATAGAGTTCAATGATCATACCTGGAATTGGAGTTTAGCGATTTATGGTATTATCATGAGTGAATACACCCTCATGACGCGCAAGAAAACCTATTATAAAAAAATGCAGCAAATTAACGATTATTTCGTGAGTAATCAAAAAAGATTCAAAAATTCCGCATTTGGCCATGAAGGCAAATCTGGAAGCCAAGGTTATGGCCCCATGAGTTCAATCACAGGCTTAGTCTGTTTATCGTGGGCTTTATTGGAAAAATGCAAAATCAAAATCAATCAGGAGGCTTATATGAAAACGCTCATAACGATGGATATGGAGCTTGTGCGCAATGATGGCGACTCAAAAAGCGGCGATTTTGGCTATGGCTGGCCCAATAAGGGCGTGAAAGTTTATGATTTCAAACCAGAACAAGTCACCCCCGCTTTGGGAGAACTAGAGGCTGATATAGAAAACTTTAACCAGGACCGAGCAGCAGGCATCCCAAAAGCAATGATGGCCATCACCCATAGCATTCGCCCTTGGCAAGATTATTCAGCAAATGTAGCCACGCATCATATCAATAAAATCACTAAAACGCGACGCTGCCTCGTTACCGGGCATGGTTCTGGAATTATGCATGCATGGGCCTGCTTTTTAGCTCTTGGCCAAGCCAGTAATTTAGGAAATTCAAAGCCCCTACAGTTAAGTTTAGAGGCGAATAAAAACCTGATTAACTCAGCAAGATGCTTCGATGGCAGCTTTTACACTCAACCCCAAAGAGATGACTTTGGCGGCGACCTCAATAGAGGTTCTCGCACAACTGCGACAGCTATGTGGCTAACAATGCTCTCCATTCCCGAAAAGGAGTTGATTATTCTAGGGAAATAAGTTTAGTGAGTTATTAGGGCTGGAGCAACAGTATTATTTTCACTTTAGCTTAACCTTCTCCTTAATCTTAAATTCATGATTGCTGAAAACTCCCTATCTTTTATGCATTCTGATATAACTGTCGAGAAAGAATGCACCCCTGAACGCGAAGTCAACTATGGTCAAATCGGCTATATTACTGCTGGGCAAGCCCGCCTGAAATACAAAGGCAATACAGTCGATCTGCCTCAATTTTCAATGTATTACATCCCGTCTCATACTCCTGTAAAAGTTGAATGTGAAGCTCCTTTTACTCATTATTGGACGAAATTCACTATCTTCTCAGCAGATACTCAAAAAATGTTCAATACTATCAATTATAGCATTCCACATATAATTCATGAGCATTCCATAGTAACATCTGCCTTTTCTACTATGCAAAACCTCTCGTTAAAAAAGGACTTTAAAAGTAAGACTCTTTTTTTCAGCGCCTTTTTGCATAGTCTTTCCTATCTTCTTTCTGATGATAAGTCACACACTCCCTCCAGCGACCACCCTCTGGTGAAAAAGTGTTGCGATCTCATCGAAAGCGAATTAACTCAGATTTCCAGCGTACACGATTTAGCGAAGCGCATTCATTGCCACCCCACATATCTTTCCAATGTCTTTTCCAAAAATTACTCCTCAACTCTGTTAAAATACATCAATAAGAGAAAAATAGAGCAAGCGAAGTCATTTATTTCTGACTCGAGAAAATCTCTTGCGGAAATCTCTCAAGACTCAGGCTTCAGTAATTACTACCACTTCTCCAAATGCTTTAAAAAGTACACCGGACATTCTCCACGTGCTTTTCAAAAAAAATTAATTAGTCAATCATTATGATTGATGAGTATAATAGGATAAGCAAAAATAAATATTTTAATATTTACATCAACACTAACATTAGCCTTTAAATAGGTCTCACTCGCCCTAAGGAAATAAAAAGGACACAACGTATGTCATCACTATATCGCCTGCTCATAGCACTCATCATTCTACTAAGTGCATTGCCTCATTGCAGTGCTGAGAAAGACGCGCGATTCAACAAGACTCACATGACCTTCGATACCTATGGTGATGTCGGCTACGATCAAGAATACCGCCCTCAAATTCATTTTACGTCAAGAAAAAATTGGCTCAACGACCCCAATGGTTTAGTTTACTATGACGGCGAATGGCATCTCTTTTTCCAGCACGTTTCCATTAAAAATGGCGATGGCCCAAAATCATGGGGGCATGCTGTCAGTAAAGATATGTTACACTG
>JADGBV010000410.1 GCA_015231345.1 Planctomycetota bacterium | reverse complement strand
AAAAAATCACACAAATGTCACGTCAATGCGATCCACCTCTTCACATCGCTCAAAGACCTTACGCGATAACTCTTGACTGCACTTAAGTCCTTTTATTTCCTTCTTTTCCCCCGAGTGAAAGACAACAGTAATACTCTCACAAGCCCCATATGTTATAACAATGGGTGTCTGGCAAAGAGAGCATAATATTGACTTTGCCGGAATTTTCAAAGCCCGTCCAGCCCCTTGAGTGTCGGTATAGTAAATTCTCTGCTCTTGCCTACTTAGCTCTTGAAGTCGAAGTAAATGAGGCTTAAATGTCATGCAGCCTTGATGAATATCAATGCCCACTTCAGCCCACCTTGCTAGCAGTTCTTCTTTGACCTGTCCAGTCATACCCGGTTGCTTAGCACCTTTAGCCCATGGTGTATGGGAATAAGGATCAATAGGGAACGCACCGTACTGTTGTGCTGATTTATTAAAGCCGATGCCTTTTCGGACATCTTCATAACATTCACGCAAAGCTGCAAAAAGTTCAGTCTGCTCAACAGAAGAGGTCTTGATGACTTGCTCCTGAATAGCCAGAAGAAGTTTTGAAACCATATGCCAATAAATACTACCCAAGCCCTCATACCCATAAATGGTACCTGAGCGCCCAGTAAAAGCTGCATGATTAAAGCTTTTTTCGAATAGGTCACATATTAGACCACGTTCCAGCTCGATCAATTCCTTCATATCTGGCAAAGACTGAGAAAGCTGATCCAGTGCTTCGTTTAAGTTATTTTCATTGCGAAAATTCCCATTATAATGAAAATCCCCAGATTCACCCTTACGCACAATAGAAGTATCGCCTCTTGAGTCGAGGTGAAAAAATAGACTGATCCCTGCAGCGTCTTCAGGTTTGATGGTATTTGATTCGCGAAATGGAGTCAATTCTCTACGCGGGTAAAGCATATAAGAGTACTGATCTTCCCTAAAAAGAGCACTTTGACGCAGTGACTGCAAGCACTCCAAGGCTTCTGAGCTACTGAGCACACCTGAAGAAAGAACAGCAACCTGCCCTTCTAGCATTTCATATAAGTGTTCGACCTCTGCTGTACCTTCACCTGTATGAAGAATAGAGTACGCATGATAAAGCCCGTCCTGGCGTTTGCTCAGATGAATACTATGGGCAGCATGAACTCTCACTAGCCTCAAAAACTCACTTATTTCAGTAAGTGATAAGCGCTTAGCTTCACCACTAAACCCCTCTGAATACAAGCCAGATCGATACTTAGAACCTGCCTGTCCGACCTGATCTAAGAACTCACGACGCTCCTTAGCGTTTATATTGCCCTGCAATTTCTCTTCACTTTCTTTTAATATAGCGCTCATTTCAGATAAGTACTGGTAGACTTCTTCAGAAAGAGAATATTCACTTATTGAAGACTCACTGTACATTTCTTCGAGTACTTTTACAAAACGGTGCAAGTAACAAAGAGTCACCATTGAAAGGCCTCTTCCAGCTAAAGCGTTATTGGCATCATTCCATTCCGGACGTTGAGTATTCATCCAGATACCACCACCTGGGACGAAGTTGCTCAGTTTAGCCAAGATTAAAATGATGAATTTTTCGGTGGCATGCACTTGCATCACATTAGCAGAGGCATCACGCATCATTCTTCCATCTGCCCCAAGAACAGAAACCCTCTCATCAATACGCTTATCTAGCTCTTCATCGAAACTTATTGAATTATAAGGGTCTTTTAGGAGATCTTCATAGCTAGCGATACGGTAGGGAACTTCAGCATGCGTGCACAAGCCTTCACCGAGAAGCGCATGCATCTTTTCAGGACTAAACCTAAGACCCGTTTCGATGAGTTTTGAAAGGTAAACAATCTGATGATCTCCCCAATAACCAATATTGGCCCAAGGATTATCGGGCTCTGGCTTTTCCCAATCGATACCATCACGAGTAATACGGTAAGGATTATAGCCATCAGCTGTGGTGGCACCCAGAAAACGCAATACCATGCCTTGAATATAGCCAGGGTACGACCATGATAGGGCCTCCCAATTTTGAAATATATCACGCCAATTTCCTTGGTAGTCGAGAATAGGTTTAGCTTTCTCGTCCTGAACTTTTATGGCAAATTGGTTCCAGGGACGACTGGGGTCCCCGTGACGACGACTGAATGAAAGGGGAAGATATTCCCGAGCAATCCTACTGATTTCTTGATTGTTTTGACGATCGGCCCATTGGTGTAAATCAAAAACCTCCAAGTCATTATGGTTTTCTAAGTCTTTAAGTGATCCATTCTGTTCCAGTTTCTTATACAGTCGTTGGTTATAATGTTTTAGGTAACTCAAGAAGTCTTCCCCATCAATGCTATAACCCGATGTAAAAAGCCCTCCCCTCATCATATTAAAAAGAGCATTGGCCATATGGTGATCGCATCCGATGCGATCTTCACTGGATTGTATACCGTCCACAGCACAGAGCATAGCTCCTAGTTTGCCTCTTCCTTTTTTACAGGAGTAAGATAGCTCTTCTTCCAGATGTGATTTTTTTTCACTAACTGATAGCTGCTCTTCTAGGTCTTTTACAGCACAGGTATCTTGGTTAATCTCAGCAACTTGGCCCCAACTAAGTGATTGCCCTGGCTGTAAAAAGGTTTCCATTTCTGCTAAAAAGGCACCCTCTTTTCCCGTGCATTTAGTTTCAGACTGAGTCTCCCCTCCACGACGAAACTGTTTATAGCATGAATCGGAAAGAAAGACCTTCGTATACTGATGCCCAAATGCCCATATGGTTGTAGCCTGTAGGGATTCACTGGGTTCAGCTAAATCGGTGAGTCTTGAGCTCAGGCTATACACGGCCAACTTACTTTTTAGATCATACTCCGAACGTTTATAGGCGGTTAGCAAAGTACTGAATTCCCTTTGAACCTGAGCTTGCACACCATGTGGTAAAACATTGGTCATACCATCTAGAATTCGGCAGCGACGTGTCTTGGAACTCATATTTTCAAGCCAACAAGTACGTATAAAACCGAAATCTTCACTACTTTCCCAGCGGTAACGAAAAATAAGGCCTAAGTCCTTATTATGCTCTTCAAAAAGCACACTGCTGCCCTGGATATTTTTATAAAGGGCTCTTTCTATATTATAAACATCATAGCCCGAAGAACTAAAAGGCTCCCAACGAATCGGTGTATTTTCCTCTACTAATACACATGTTTTAGGGCCAGCATTCGCGCCTTCGGAACATAAGTAATCATCATTTGCATAAGGAAAAAGGGCGTTATCTCGGTCTTTCCTGCCGCAACTCAAGGCTCCGCTACTTGATATAAACATCCAATGATCAGAACTAGAGACGATGGTCATAAGAAAATGGTCCTGATCTTCGAGAAGAGGCATGCGGTACCAATCTTCTTCAAGATAAGTGATTCTCTGACAATCGGGGGATTCTTCAGATATTTTCTGTGAATTGTGAGTTGGTGCAGATATCATAGGGAACCTCATAAAATCAAAAAAAACAAACAGTTATTTAAATATACTAGTTTATTTATGAAAGTCAATAGATATCTAGACTAGTTTGAGAAAATTTTACTTTCCACTCCTTTTCTAAAGGAAAATATGGCATTTTTTTATTTTCCACTTGAAATCGAACCCTCTCAAACTAAACTA
>JADGBV010000040.1 GCA_015231345.1 Planctomycetota bacterium | reverse complement strand
GATCAACATTCCCTTACTTCAGATTTCAATTGTTTATAAGCGTTTTTTTGAGGTATTCACTCACCCTTCACTTACTCTTAATAAGCATCACACCATAATTTCATTTACTACATCTAGGAGATTCTCTTGCATCGCATTCTTTCTTTTCTTCTCTTAATTATTTCATCTAACCTTTTCGGCCAGGAGGCAAAGCATATTTTTGTCTGCGTCGATAACCACAAATCGGAATATACGGTTTATTATGTTAATGAATTCGAGCCAACGAAGAACTGGACCTTCAAAACACCAAAAAAGCCTCGCGACCTACAATTATGGAATGACAATCGAACAGTTCTAGTGAGTCAGGATAATGGGGCCATTGAGCTTGATATTGCGACAGGACAGCCAACAGGATTCAAAATCACTGGGCACAGAGGAGTGACCTCAGCCAGGCGATTAAAAGATGGCAGGATACTAATCGGAGGCAGTGGCAAAATAAAACTTTTAGACGCTCAGGGAGAATTCATTCGCAACATTCCTCTTCCCAAAACACCGAAAGCAGAAATACGCCTTATGGAAGTTTCCGAAAACAACACGCTTTTTTATAGCTGCACGAGTCCTTACTGCCTTGTGGAAATTGATCTCGAAGGTCAAGTCTTACAGCAAGTACCCCTACCCCAAAAAGGCTATAAGCAATATCAAATTGAAAATGGCAACTTTCTCGTCTCTGGTGGACCAGCTGCAAGTCTATATGAAATAGATAATAAAGGCAAAATCATCAACACATGGGGGGGCAAAAATAATTTTCCAGAGCTACAACTCTGGGATTGCTCTGGCTGGGATCAACTAGACAATGGCAATATCGTTATGACTTGCTGGCATGGTCATGGCTATAAAGGTAGTGGCCCTGATATCGTTGAGTTCAACGCAGATAACCAAGCTCTGTGGAGCTGGAATTCTAAAGAAGCTAAGTACCTAACAAATGTATTGGTTATAAAGTAACATAGAACAGTTCCGCTGTCTAATATCGCCTTATGCCTATACATAGAAAAAAAGGATTTACCAGTTACAGAGAACACGGAGCATTCCTCTGAGGCCTTTTTGCGCTGGCATGATGCTTTTGTTTTAGATAGAAAAGCAAGGCTATGCACTCATTTTTCCGATGAACCAATTCTTCCCTGTGTCGAGATATTCCCGTAGGGTTTACTTATTCGAATACGTGAACCTCGCGGGGCCTTGCATGAGACAAATATAAATTGCATGTATTCTGTGATCTTGAACAACACAAAATAGGTGTATTATGTGATTCTTCAGCTTTGATTAATGGTGATTTATGTTTGAAAGGGAAATTTTAAAAGATTTAGCACAATGGAAAGATCGAAAAAATAGAAAGCCTCTCGTCTTAAGGGGAGCCCGTCAAACTGGAAAAACGACAGCTATTGAAATGTTTGGAAATAGCTTTGACCATTTCCTCAGTCTCAATCTAGAAAAAATTAAAGATCGAGAACTTTTTGAGCAAAACCTTTCTGCTCCTGAATTAGTTGAAGCCATATACTTTGCAAAAGAAACTTCTGCGGGTACGGGAAGTCAACTTATTTTTATTGATGAAATTCAAAACTCTCCCGAGGCAGTTGCAATGATGAGGTATTTCTATGAAGAAGTTCCTCATATACATTTCGTGGCTGCAGGTTCATTGCTGGATCCCATTCTCGACAAGAAGAATATTAGTTTTCCCGTCGGTCGAGTTGAATATATGTATATATACCCTCTAACTTTCACTGAATTTTTGCTAGCATTGGGCAAAAATCAGTCTCTGGAAATTCTTCAAAGAATACCATGTCCTAAATATGCTCTAACAAAGCTTCAAGAAGAATACCAAAGATATATTCAAATTGGAGGCATGCCTGCTATTGTTCAGAACTTTATAGACACACAAGACAGCTCAAAGCTGCAACCCATTTTTGAAGGTCTCATTGAGTCTTATCAAGATGATGCACTAAAATATTCGATCAGTGAAAAAGCAAAGCGCTGTTTACAACATGCAATGGCTAGTGCTTCTATTGAAGCTGGTCAAAGAATAAAATTTAATGGTTTTGGTCGTTCTGACTATGGTTCAAAGGATATGTCAGAAGCTTTGAGGCTATTGGAAAAAGCGATGATCATTCAACTTCTTTACCCCACGACCGAAACCTCTTTGCCACTTGTTCCTGAAAAAAAGAAATCACCACGTTTGATGTTTTTAGACACTGGCTTAATGAATTACAGTATGGGGCTTCAGGGGCAATTTTTCAAAACAAATGAGATCAATGATTTATATAAAGGGAAACTAGCTGAGCATATTGTGGGTCAGCAATTAAATTCAAAACGAAATACTGCCCAGAAAATTTCCTTTTGGGTTAGAGAGAAAAACAATAGTTCTTCTGAAATCGACTATGTTTTGCCTTGGAACCATATTGCCATTCCAGTAGAAGTGAAGTCAGGCAAGAGTGGACGCCTGAGATCACTGCATCAATTCATGGATCAAGTTGATCATAAATACGCTGTTCGTTTATACAGTGGAGACCTATCGATTGAACTGACAAAAACAATTAAGGGAAAGGAGTACTATTTACTAAACCTTCCTCACCCTCTGATCAGTGAGATAGAATCATACTTAGACTGGATGGCAAAGCAATACCCTTCATCGTGACAGAGCTATCGCAATTACACTAACCCTTTGATGAATCAGATTAAGGGCCTGACCAATCTATGCCATTGTTAGTGGCCCTTATATTATATATTTAAGTTCTCTTTATGTCTATACACAGGAAATAGTATTTTGCCACAGAGCCCTCAGCTAACACCTTCATGCTCTGAGAGCCAAGCTTTTCTCTCGATTCCCGCACTGAAATGCCCCAAGGAATGATCAGATTTGATAATCCTATGACACGGCATAAGAAGTAATAATCTATTTCTCGCCATACACTGCCCTACGGCCCTGAAGGCTTTGGCCGAGCCGGCCCTAGCGGCCAGTTCCTTATAACTGCACACTTCACCCCAGGGAACTTCCATACAAGCTCGGTAAACGCGCTTCTGGAAATCTGAAAAACCTGTTAAATCCACAGCCACATCAAAGGATTTTCTCTCAGCACTAAAGTACTCTTTAAGCTGCTGAGCGCAAGCTCTTTCGAACTTAGTGCTTTCTCTATTTTCCTCAGGACTTTCAGTGAATAACACTGAATATATCCCCTCAGAAATCCCAATAACTTCCACACAACCTAGGGGGCTATTCCAATAGGCAGGCAAAATTACTTCTCTTCTTGAACTCCAATTCCTGCTTCAAAACGATACCTTTCCACAAGCTCGAGGTATTCAATTCTCCGGCTGATCACATTCACCTTACTGTTCTCCAGTTCATTTTGATTCCGAACAAACTCAAGGATATCGATCTCCCCTTCATTCCAACGATCCTGGAAGAGCTCCACTTGAAGCTTCCTAAGCTCCACCTGTTTTTCCTGTAAATGGATAGACTGTTTCTGCTCTTCTAATTGCCTGGCCAACTGACGAAGGACTTTAGTTTTGGCAAGTTCCATTTTTTTCAATCCAAGCTCATCTCTTTTAACTACATTTTCCGCCATAGCAAGACTTATACGAGAAACACGACCGCCCAAAGGCCAAGAGAAATTCAGGCTAAGAGATTCCTCATTCGTTTCAAAGTTTTGAAAACCATCTGAGCTACTGTCTGCAAAGCTCCCCTGAAGTGACACACTGGGCCAGCGACGTCTTTTGGCAATGCGAATGAGCCGCTGATTCTTCTCGATGAGTAGCTTTTGATTCAGGTGATCCTCATGAGTCTCCAGACTCGAAGGTATATCTCTTGCCAGATCAAATTCCGAAAAGGCAAAGTTCCACTCAGGCACGAGATTAAGCTCTTGGAGAGGGTGCATGCCGATCATAACTTTCAGTGTATCGAGATCAGAGGCAATCTTCATTTCTGCACTTAAAACGCGAATTTCACTGGAAGGTACTTCAAGCTGAGCCGTTGCAATATCCATGGGTTCTTCTCTTTCGATAGCATGTTTCAGGTTTTGCTGAGAACGCTCCAAACGGAGTTTCTGGATTTTAAGAGTTTCCATTGTCCGCAAAATTCCGTAGGCCTGCTTCTTGATTTGAAAAGTTAACTCTCGAGCAGCCAAAGAAAGAGTATTGTTTTGCATTAATAAGGCCACAAGGCTATTATCCAGTGATTGGCGAGACTCCAAAACAGAGCCATTTTTCAATAAGGCTTTACTCAGGGTTATACTGCGCCTTAAGATCTTTTGACCACTTTGGGATGATCGATTGGAAGCTTGAACTCCCAAGTCCCAGCCGCCATGAAAGGTTTTCTCTACCCCAATGGAAGAGTTATGGCTATCAGGCTCATTAAACTGTTTACCTGTCTGGAGTTTTAGTACAGGATCAAGAGCAGCACGTTCAGCTTGTACGTCCAGTTCCTGAGATGCCTTTTTAAGTTTTTTGATGGCAAAATCAGGAGAATGCTCCAAGGCATAGGCCACGCATTCATCTATGGTGAGCTCTAGACGATTTTCTGAATACAGAGGAGTCAGTAAAAGAAAGCATATAAGGACTGTATGCCTATTCATTGCGCAAAACCTCGATTACATTGTGTTCAGCAGCATGCTTGGCGGGAAAAAAGCCAAAGACAACTCCTGTGGCAAGAGCCAAAACCATAGAAACCATTATAAGAATAGGTGAGAAAACTATGGGCAATTCTAACATATGACATAAAATAATCACAACCACTGCCGCACACCCCAAGCCAACAATACTGCCGGCAAAACTAATGAGAATGGACTCACATAAAAACTGCCGGCGAATATCACTACGCCTGGCACCTATGGCACGGCGAATGCCAATTTCTTTCATACGCTCAGACACCGACGCCAACATAATATTCATAATGCCAATACCACCAACCAATAGGGATATGGCACAGATGCTTAAAGAAAGCACATCAAGAAGTTTCTGAGCTTGCTGCTTCGCTTTAAGAATATCAAGGGGAATGAATAACTCAAAATCGCCTACCCCACGGTGACGCCCTCCCAAAATACGTCGAATGTTCTTTCCGGCTTCGAAGATTAGATCCTCTTCTTGCATTTGTAGCTGAATCTCATCGAGGGGGCTGCGCAAAGAATGATAACGAGTACGCTGCTCCATTGTCGAAAGAGGCATAATTAATGCGTAGTTACTGTCACCACTTTGTTTAATTTCCAGTTCTTGAGTATCTACATTACGATTCGTAAGTGAGCCTATAATGGAATAAACCTGACCTCCGATAAGCAGCTCCTGACCAATAATTTTCTTCACCCCATTCCTTTTTAAATGCTTGGCTATACCAGCTCCAACCACCACGACTCGTTTAAGGGAAGTCGCTTCATAATCACCAAACCATCTTCCCACAGAAAGTGTTAGATTATTCACCTGCTGATAATCTCCTTCAACACCATAAATCGTCAAGTTATCTGGCAGTGAAGATTGACCGAAAAGAACATTCATATCAGTCTCCCTAAGCATGGACATTGCCTGAATGCCGGAAAGTGATTCCTTAAGAATATGGGCATCTTCACGAGTTAGGCCAAGAGAACCTCGTATGCGGGCATTACCAAGAGTTTCGCCATCATACTTTTTATCGATAATTTTCACCAGGTTAACACCCAGGGCACGAATTTGATCGGCCTGCTTCTTCTTGCTTCCTTCGGAAAAAGATGACATGGCAATAACAGAAGCAACGCCAATAATAACCCCAAGCATAGTAAGAGCGGTCCTGAGTTTATGAGCCAATAGCCCCTCACGCACTCCTATACGAAGCAGGTCACTCCATAGCAAGGCACCTTTGCCAGGTTTGAGTGCATTAGAGTTTTCGCTTAGTTTAGGCGGCGTCCTGGTCTCGTCATTTAATATATTGCCATCAGATATGGTAATGGTACGAGACCCCATAAGAGCTAGTTTAGAGTCATGAGTCACCATAAAAATGGTCTTACCCTCACGGTGTAGCTCAATAAAGAGCTCCATAATTTCTTTGCCCGTTGAGGAATCAAGTGCTCCCGTTGGCTCGTCAGCCATAATAACTTCCGGGTTTACAGCCAAAGCTCTGGCAATGGCAACACGTTGTGTCTGACCTCCAGATAGTTCTCTAGGAGTGTGGTGAAGACGCTCACCTAAACCCACGCGCTTGGCCTGCTCAGTGGCAATGGCTTGCCTTTCTTTACGAGGAACCCCCTGGTAAGCAAGTGGCAGAGCGATATTCTCCAAAACACTCAGGTCATTTAACAAATTAAATTGTTGAAAAACCATGCCCACAGACCGGTTGCGAATACCCGATAGCTCATCATCGGGGATGCCGTCAATTCTTTGACCAGCAAGGGTCATCTCTCCTTCACTGAGTGTATCCAGCAGACCTAGTACATGAAGAAGGGTGGATTTCCCCGACCCCGAGGCGCCAATGATAGTAACAAACTCACCCTTATAGAGATCTAAATCCAAGCCATCGAGAGCATGCACTGTCTCAGCTTCCATTTCGTAGTACCTTCGGGCACCCCTCAGGCGAATAAGAGATTCCCGCTCAGTCATTGTTGGCACTTTTAATTGAGCTTTGTGATTTATCTACAGGCAGTTGCTTTGTAGCCTTTTTCTTCTTCTTGGATGATCCATACCCAGTCCTTCCCTTACCTGCACTTGTACAGGTGCATTTCTTCCTTTTTCCGGAATTACTGCTTGTTGGAATCTGCACCAAGGCAGACATCCCAGGCTGAAAGCGAGGGTCTGCGTCTATAACATCTACAATCACTTTAAAGTAACTTTGGCCATGAGCTTCGTCTATTTCCCCAATATCGTAAAGATCCTTCAGGTCTTTACCCAAAGCTGATTTATAGGAAATCATTCCTTTAACCATCGTATTGTTCAGTGCTGGGATGGTCATTTCCACGACTATATCTTTTTTAACCTTATTCACATCGACTTCGTGTATATTGAGGTGAACCTCAACCTGACTTGGGTCTATGATTTCAGCAAGAACATCCCGGTCACGCCCCCCGATTCCCACATTAATAGGGTAGAACCCCCAATTCCGTGATCGATCGCGTTTTTTGACCAAACGAGCAATTCCATCCGTGGGGGCAAGCATTTTTGAGCCTTTAACCTCATTTTGCATGAAGAGTAAATCAGCTTCACCTTTTTCAAAGGATAGTTTTAGTTGATCCATTGCCAATGTTATATTTTTAAGTTCTAAAGCCAATCTCCCTTCAGCACGCTTATGCTCGCCTTCCAGCTTAGCAATCTCAGATTGAAGCTCTGTGAGCTCTTCGGGACGAGGTGGACGTTCCAACTCCTTGATATATTTTTTCTTATTCAAAACACCCAACTCGCGACTCTTCATACGCACATGCAAAGATTCCAATGAACTTTCGGCAGCAAAACCTTTCTTAACCAAGCTTTCTTGCCTTAAAACATCCTCTTTGGCTTTATCCAGCTCTAGTAAAGCTAACTTCCATTGAATCACAGCTTTTCGCCTTTCTTCAGGTGTGGCTCCTTCTTTCAATTTTGTCATTTTTTCCTGAGCCACAGCAATCTGCATTTTGAGCAATTCCTGAGCATTGATGGCATTTTTTAAAGTGATAGCACGGAATTCCTCCTGGACTTTAAGGTCTTCTTGCAGGTCTTTTTGACTGGCAATTTTCAACTCAATTGTATCGTTTAGGTTCTCAATAGCTATTTCAGCAATAAGGTCCCCTTTCTTTACTCGCTTGCCTTCCTCTACGAGCCATGTAATCATACCATCTTTCAAAGCATAGACAGGCTCCCTGGCAGAGCTTACCAGAACCCCTCGCTCTTTGAGGTTTTTTTCGGAAGCTCCATATACCGTGAAGCTGAGCACAGAAGAAATAAAGATTAGTAAAGAGATAAGCTTCATTTAAAAAGCAGTAATGGGAAAGACGACTTGAGTCAGAGCCCCCGATTTAAAAGGAACGCCAAGGGCATCGATGACAATACGAGCCTCAAAAACATTATAGCCCAACTCCTCTTGTTCGGTGTATAAACTGGTATTCTCAGCCTGATTTCTTTTTTTCATTCTAAAAACACTATGTATAGACTCTACCCTGGCAGGAATATTCTCAAGGTCCATGGCGGGGATATTCACATGCACCTGCATATCATTTTTTATCTTTCCATAATACCGTTCGGGTACTTCGACTTTCAAGAGCATGGACGAGGTATTGATAAGACTCATAACCTTTTGACTAGGATACACTTCTAGATTTGTTCTGAATTTCGAATGGCTTAAGCCATCATAGACTTTATTATACCGTAACACTCCCGGTGTAGGAGCTCTAATTGTAAAGAGCTCCATATCCCTGTTTAAGTAGCGAAGTCTGCTTTCTTCCTTCACAAGCCTTCTTTTGTAAATATCTATAGTCCCCTTAATTTCCTGCTCATCATATTGAATACGATTCATTAACTTTTCCCATTCATTTTCTAGCACCTTAACTTTTAGAGCCACTTGCATACGCTCAAGTGAAGTGGAGCCTTCTTCAACTTTTTTAAGCTGGATTTGAGCAAGTTCCAACTTGAGGACATTCTCTTCACAGATTCGTCTGAGAGTGCTTAACTTCCGTTCAGAATAGAGCTCCTTCTTCTTTTCAGTTCGAGCTAGTTTTTTTTGTGAAGTTGTCAGATCAAGCTGAGCCAAGGAAAGGTTCCGAGTCGCTAATAGCTGAGAAGGAATATCAATATCCTTATCGACACTCTCCTTTTCCAGTTTAGCAATAGATAAATTATTTATGATGATACTTTTTTGATGCTCCTTTTCCTGTACATTAAGCTCGACTTCTTTCAGGAATTTTTCTAAAGCCCCTTTCGCCTTTTCAACATCACCTTTCTGTTCATCAATTCTCTTAGAGGCATACTCAGAATACAACTTGAGAATCACCTCTCCTTTTTCAATCTGCTTGAACTCCTCTGCAATTTCAATAGATTTTATGGATCGATAATATTGCCTAGTACGCGGAATGGATATATCTATTGCTTCAGTAGGTGCAAGTTCACCGAATAGAGTTAAATGGGTATTTTGCTGGGACCTATTAACCACATTCAAACGATGTTGCGATATGCTTTGTATTTCATTATCTAACCAAGTGGAGTCACTGAGAAAAAGGAGGTCATCAAATACGGCGCCATCAACTTTTTGGAGTTTACCTTTATAAGGTAAGTACTGAATAGCATCTTTTAGGTAAACCCATTGCAAAGGAATAGCTGGCCCTTTGACAGGGGTCTGAGCTTGCAGTTCAGTATGGGCGGACATCCCCACCTTAATGCCAGGCACATCAGCGTTGATCGTTATAGTACACTCGAAGAACTTAATACCGCTTGTCTTACCTTGCGTCACATTTTCGAATAATTCTGACATATCTACAGGGTTATTACTAATCGTAGCTAGCTTCCCCTTAATTTTTCTTTTTCCCAAGTGCGGAAAGGATATGAGCGCAGAGTCTTCACCTTTAAAGTAGGCGCCATAATGCTCAGGTATATAGGCTTTAAGCTGCAAATTTGATAGATCAGGAATCTCCATAATCGTACTATTCGCCCTAGGCTTCCGCCCTTCCATACGGTCCCGAATAAATCGTGGGCTGTAGCGAATCACTCCAGAGACAGGCGCCTTAAGCACGATATAATCAAGTTCTTCTTGTTTTTTCTTTAATTTGTGAGTCGCTATTTTTTTGATGGAACGAGCCGTAGCTTCCTGAATCGTCGCGATTTCCTTTTTCTTGATGAGCTCTTTTTCCAGTTTATCGACTTCCAGCTTAGCATTTGCAATATGGAGAGCATTAATTTTCAGTATTATACTTTTAGTAGGGCGGCTCACCCAATTAAGGTTTTTCTTGGCATATTCCAGCCTAACCTCTTCTCTCAATACATCCATTTCAGAATCTTCCAATTGTGTCGCTGCAATCATTTTCTTTTCAAAACGTCGTTTGCTTTTGACTAATTCATTTGCAGCGACTTCTAAATTCAATTCAGCGATGGAGAATTCTCCCTGAGCAGACTCAACGTCTTCTGGGTACGGTAATATGGTCAAGCGAGCTCTTTTGGCCTGTAAAACTGCCAGAGCAGACTTCCTTGCCATCAAATCATCATTTAGGCTATTGAGTACACGCTCCGTTCGCAAGGCTTGCTGTTTCAACTCGAGTGTAACAGTTTTCAGCTCATGCTGGTACTCCTCTACTTCAAGAAGAATACTTTTTTGATCAAAATGAATAAGTTCCTGACCCTTTTTAACAGTAGCCCCATCAGGTATAATGGTCAGAGGAGTTGGGTAGCGAATACGATTGACTATACCCGTAGCTTCTTTTGAAATAACCTGAGCGCGTAATTCAACTTTAGGGTAAAGAGTCTTTTCTTCTATTCGAAAAGCCCAAACTGTCTGAGATAGAGATAAGACACAGAGAAGCCAGACAATGACTTGGAGGTATTTATTGAACTGCACTAATACGAGAAGCCTATATGAAGGTCAAGGCAAAGTCAGATTGTGAAAAGGCTAAAGAATAGGACATTTTATATAGGCCACTTTCAAAAAGCAGTGTAAGAAAAATTATTAAAAATCACATTTGTTTTACATGATATGGAATAAATGAGATGAGTCAATACCATGGAGATGTAATGTTCAACCACAATAAAGTTAATAGCCTATTTTTTCTTCGAGGAAGGCTTATCTCACTTTCCATAACAATCCTATCCATAGGGTATTGAGAATCTTATTACCACAATTGCTTGGCACGCTCCAGCCCTTATCATCCATATGATTAAAGACGATATTAAGCCGAGAATTAGCTTGAACTACACTAGCCAGTAGGCCCATCAGTAAGAAGATCAAGCGCATATGATAAATTTATTTTGTTGAGCCATTCATTATCACTCATATTTTTATCATTTTGGACATCCTAGAGGATAAAATGATAAATTAATCGCTCCAATAGCTGATTTATATGACCAAATTCGTATAAGGTCATTTTTCCAGAAAATGGTGAAAAAAGGGTAAAAAAAGCATCATTTCAAACCCTCTAACTTCGCTATGATGCCTCAACTCAACCCCATCGAGCCACCGATGCTCCCACGCTTTTTAACCATCCTCGAAATCACGCTGCCTGTCTTTATGTTGATAGGCTTAGGGAAAACATTAGAGCTTAGGGGAATGCTCAATGAAGATCGCAGGGTTTTTATCAATAATCTCGTTTTCTATTTAGCCTTACCTGCGTTGATTTTGCGTGAAGTAGCCAGACAAGATGTTCAGACCCTTTGCAACATTCCTCTCATCATGGTTTTAATCCTTTCAACTTTAGGCGTGGTTATCTTGCAAGTTTTTCTCGCTCGCTGGCTTCAGCTAAGTGGCCCCATAAAGGCGGCTTTTATTTTTGGCACATTCTGGGCCAACATCACTTACCTAGGCTTCCCCTTGGCAGAAAATGCCTTCGGAGGACAAGGTTTAGCTTTAGCCGCTGTCTTCAACGCTGTAGCTTTACCCGCCTATTTAATCCTTGCCTACTTTTTCATCGGTCGCTACAACGGAGGTAAGCAGTCTTTGTGGCAAAGCTTGAAATTAGTCTCGACGAACCCGGTATTAATAGCGGCCCTTCTTGGGGTTATTATAGCCCTTGTCAGAACTTATAGTCAAGGAGATAAAGGCCAAGAAGATGGGGTCTACTCACAGGCCTTTTTCCGCTTGGCCAGTTCCTCTCTGGGGTTAATCGGGAGCATGGGATTACCCCTGGGCCTACTGAGCATTGGAGCCGCCTTACGCATGAGCTCTTTAAAGAATAATTGGGGCTTATTATCATTAATTATCGCAGCAAAACTAATGGTTTTGCCGGGTTTAGCTTTCCTAGTTTTTTGGCTATTCTTCCCCAGTGTCGATCGTGCTTCTTTGGGAGTCACTGTCCTACTTTCTGGAATGCCATCAGCTGTAGCCAGCTACGTGATAGCTGTGAAGATTGGCGTAGAGGATAGCTTTGTTTGTTCCATGTTAGTGATCAGTACACTGATGAGTATGCTGACAATTCCATTTTGGTTATTTGTTGTTCTTTAGGGGGAGATAATCACCCAGTTTTTCACGGTTTGCCAGCAATCTAAAAGATAAGCATAAATCACATACGATAAGCTGAATAGGCAAGAAATGAAGTTATTATTGAGATCAGTATAGCCATTAAATATGAGGCATATGTCATTGACCGACTTTTTCTCGCAAGTACAAAAAGTAAGCTAAATAAGATAATGGTCCCTATCGCCATGCTAATATAAAAAATAAGATCAGACGAATACCATTGCTTAAGAAGGCTACCTGCCATAAAGCCAGGTAGAATTGGCCACATTTTAAGCCACATATGATTATAGCTATTTCCAAAGCTAGGCACAAAAAGCAACCATGCAAATGGGGCCCATAATAGAGTGGCTATGATGAATAATGGCTTGAGTGATTTACTCACAGGGGATATTGGGACAGTCGTCAATAAAAGAGCCATTCTTGATGGGAAAGATTTTTGTCAATGAATAATCATGGAATTCAGATAAACATAGAAACTAGAGTTTTTGTGTAGTTTAAAAATGCAATACTCAAATTCTATCTCATTGATAGCAATTTTGGCTTGAATATTATAGATATCCCTCGGGGGATTAAATATAGCATTAAAAGAATACAGAGGATGTGAACAGCAGATACTGCATGCCCAATAGCACATAGAACTTGTTCTGTAAGAATTCTTAATTCATCTCCGGACTCCACAATTAAACCATATGACAAACCAACATGCTTATTGCAAACAAGAAGGAAAACGACGACAATGACTACGACCAGACAATCTAATATAATAATTAAATTTATAACTTTATGTTTGAATATTGTTGATTTATTTCTGAGAAGCAAGTAGGCTAATGCAAATATTGTGGTAACCATAATGATATACAAACTCTGTATTGCAACAGATATTTCTGATGCAATTCTAAGATCTTCCCAAATCATGTTTCTCACAGTTACTTACCAGTCACTAAAGGTCTCAATTCTTAATCACAAAGAATCTTGTCAATCAAAAAAACTTAATAATCAACATGGATATTCAGGATAAGCAGGATGGAATATAATTGGAGTCGGGTTATTCTAGATATTCGAATCTGCTATCTTGGCTACAAACGTTTTACTGTAACGAAACAATCCTGAATATCCATGCTCATTAATTATTTTTCACATAAGCATATCTATGCAAGAATATTTCCGATGAGCCAAAAAAAAGTCTACCCCTAAAAGGGGTAGACTTATTGATTCGATAAAATAAATTTTTATGACAGTCGTATTGACTTAATTATTAATTTCAAATGAAAGAATATCATAAAGGTAAAAATCACTGCTCTCATTAATAAACTCAAGCTTAAGCTCTGGGGCTCCGCGTAGATAATTCAACTCCCAATCATACTCAATTGGAAATGTAACTGTTTGATATGAATCCCAAGCACCTGTTGAAGGAAGTTCGAATTCACCTAAAGTCACTCCAGGCTCACGGTTTGAATTCATGGAATCAGTGGAAACCTTAAGCAATCCCCCATCGCCACCACTACTGTATTTTACTGTGATGCTAGTAGGAATATTCCCTTCTAGAGGTATCTCAAATCCGTCGAATGATATGGAGGTGCCATTTTTAATATATCCTACTTTATAGGACATATTACGTACCAGATCATCATCTTCTGGGTGAGATTCGCTACTGAAGTGTTGTGCTTTGATGGGCTTATTATAAGCAAAGGGAGCACCTCCATCAGCATTTGATATTTTGAAGCTCGCTACATCAAACAAATAGCCTTCGAAGTCACTGTTAAATTCAAGCCTCAAGGGCTTATCGTGTCTTATATAATTATACTCCCAATCATCTGGAAGAGCATATGTTACAGTCTGAAAGTTTTCCCAACCACCAGTACTGGGGAGATAGAATTCACCTAGATCGATGCCCACTTCACGATTAGAATTAAAACCTTCATAGACCATTTTCAGAAAACCACCAGCTCCTCCACTGGAGTAAGTGACGGTTACAGCTGTTGGAATATTATCATCAGGTATATTAAGAGAATCAAACTTTATACTTGTTCCGTTTTGTATATACCCGACTTTATGACCCATATCACGAATCAAGGACTCACTATCTGGATGAGATTCAGAGTCGAATTCAACTGCTGGGACTTCCTGATTGAAGTAGATAGGACCATCCGCATAAACGGATCCAGATCCTCCCATAGATGCGACCAAAGGAATCGCTGCAAAAGATAAACATGCTTTGTGTATTAATTTATTCATAATATTTTCCTTAAATATTGAATTGAAATATACACTACTATATGAATCTCGGTATCGAATCCTGACATTTATTTGCTATTTTTTTATTATAGCACCTATATTCTTAAATTTCTGATAATTGAAAAATCTAGTATACAGACACACAGTGATCACTCATAAGGAACTTTCTAAATAATTCTATATTAGGGTCTGGTGAGAGGTTATATTTATCACCATAAAAATCTAGATTCACACTTCTACAAGCAGAAAGAACAAACATGGATACACAGGATAGGCTGGATGAAGTGCGGAATGACTCGAAGCTTACTTAAGTTATGATTAGCATTCTTGTTGCATCATGGCACGACCAGACTTAGCTATACACGTTTAATTCGAACGAACTAATCCTGTGCATTCACTTGATTTTTTTTTGCCGTCTAATTGAGTTTTGTTTATTGGAAAGTTTCTATGCAAGAACACTCCCGATGAAGCATATTATATTTGATGCCTAAATGAACACGAATAATAATAATAAGAAATAAGCCTTATGCTATGCGGTCATTCCGCGGGCAAAGCAAACCTTTTTCTATATTGGTTTTCGCAACCTTGTCCCCAACATCATATTTTAGACATTGGCCACATTTTTTACAATTCTCAATTAACTTTAAGTGATTTGCTGACGTTGACTCTCTTTGTCCTTTCGAAGCTGAGGAATCATTACGTTGATACTGATATAGATTATTCTTGATGCCTTCCCAGGACCTATAATCCTTTCTAGTATTTCGAAGATCACGCTCTAAAAACAATAAATCTTTTACAGTCTCCATAAAACCGGAATCTCTCAAGCATTCGTTTTCAATATCAGCCAAGGTTTCATTTGACTCCTGCCCTAAAATGATTCGATCAAGGCATTTAGATAGTTTGAATTCACGACTCATAATAGTCTCACCTTTGTTTCGACACATTGTTTTAATTTAATTCTGATCCTTGAAGCCATTTGGGCAGTTGCATTTACACTTCGCCCAATTCGATTGGCTATTTCCTCGAATGTCAATCCCTCATTGTACTTTAGTTGAATAATCGATGAGGACTCTCCTTGCAGGTTTTGCTGGCATGATGATAATGCATCCATGCGTATATTATCAGGCTCCTCCTTCTCATAGTCATCTGATATTAATTCACGATAGGCACTCAAATGCTTGAGCTGTATCGACTGAGACCTCAAATACATTAGGCATTGATTACGCGTAATTCCTGAGACCCAAGAAGAGAATGGATACCGGTTATCATATTGATTGAGGTTATTAAATACCTGTATAAAACTCTGCTGAACAATATCTTCAGCAACATCATTATTGAATAGAAACCCATTAACCACATGCCATATGAGCCTTTCGTATTGCGTAACGATAATCTCGAACTCATCAACCTCTCCTTCAAGGATTCGATTTATGCATTCACCGATCTCATCAACAGAACACTGTTCTACCGTTGTCATTTGCTTCTTAATACTAAAAATATCTGATAATAATCATACAACTTCTTTTCGTCTACATATACGATTATTGATTTCACTATTGGACAAAAAATTTTATTTTTTGTTTACGTAGAGCATATCGTTCATAAGCAACTTATTTTCAAATAGATACAGTTTCAATCATCTCTTGGAAGGCTATTACATTACTCTCTAGCCTTAGGATCACAACAACGCCAGATCAGCCCCGTACCCCCTCTCATTAAATGTCCAATCCCGACATTTTCCTCTCCGGCTCATATCAAAATATACACCCATCAGAAACTCAGATCTAGTCAGATTTTCCTGATATTAAGTTGCCTTGTAGAAGTGTGTTTTTTCACCCCGGCCTCCAACAATCTAAATAATTAAAAATCAAC
>JADGBV010000409.1 GCA_015231345.1 Planctomycetota bacterium | reverse complement strand
CTAAAGGGTATAATCCACTGGTAGCCATTCAGATTGCATTAGCTGGAAAAGCGGCATAGAGGGGGTGAGCAGTTACGATTTAGGCGATATTCTCAAGGCAAGAGAGAGCATGAAATAAATCAACATTGCCCATAAAAAATCACCAAAATAAAGCTGACACCATTTTGGAGTCATGAATGGAAAAGCCCTAGTTGATAAGCCGAGGAAAAGAATTATAGCTGCAAGTGGCAGGTATATTTTTAAAGAACGTACCATTTGGATAGTAGGCTAACGCCTGAAGTTTGAAGCGCGTGGATAATATAAATTACGGGATATAGCGATAAAAACGGCACCACTTGTTTGCGTCTTTGTCACTGTAATTTAGGAGTAGTTGTTGTTAGCAAAGCGTTATTTGGAGCCAGACTTCAGCTGCCGATAGTAAAAGAGAAAGTTTTTAAGGCATTTTGACGGGCCAATTATGACATTAGCACCTAAGGGCAGATATTTTAATCTCTGAATCACGGTATTGTGAGCCTCTTTCCTCTTCTAGGTGAAAAATAGTGATTTATGTGTATTTTCAGCAGCGTTCCGCCATATAAAGTGGGCATTTACCCAAATAATTGTGAATTTAGTATAAATGCGATTGGCAGCTTTAAAGGGTTCAAAGCAATTTTATGTAGAATATTAGATTCCTGAAAATGTACAGATGAGTATGATAAAAAGGAAGTAAAATCGGAGTAATCCTCAAAAAGGATAAGATGAATTAACTGTGATGCAGAGGATACCCTATTAAGAAGCTAAAGAATAGGGGGAGCTGTTTCGTTGTAGAGGAATATGCATGGCAAAGGGCCGTAGAAATTTTTAGATATGATGAACAGGATTACCTGGCTAATGCTTTAAAGAGAAAGGAACTGTTACTCCTAAGGGAAGTTCTGAAAAAAAGCCTTGATAATATTAACAGGGATGCAGGAAATTAAGGGGATGCCCTGCAAAGGCGTTAAAAATAAGAGAAACTCTTACGCAGGGAAAAAATCATGCCAAAGGGCAATAGATTCTTTAGTGAATGAACTAGGGCTTCCTGTAGGGGAGAGGTTGTAGTCCCTCTGGATTACTCCACCAAGAAGAATCACTCCCGTAGTATATGGCATTGACCATACATACTTCAGCTTCGTTATATCAATTTATCTTCACCGTTTAAAACTTGCCTCTTCCAGTGATTATTGATTCACCCTAAAGCCTCAACTTCTTAAATGGATTATAATTCAATCATTTGCTCTATGACCAAATCACAGAAATCTTTACTGTGCCTATCTGTTTCAAATAAGTAGGTAATCACTTTTTCAATTCATCTTCTAATATTAGCTTCAACAATCAAATATTTATTAAACAAATTTGCTGACTAGCCTTAGCAGTAATTTTTCAATATAGGGTATTAGACCTAGAATGAGGAAGATCATAAATGTTCCGTAGTTCAAAACCTTGTTGTTTAGCATCGCGTCAGTCGGGTCATCCTCTTTGTAGAGAACACTAATCTCCTGTCCGACTTCGTAAATGTCATACTTCAAATTCAAGTTATCATGATTGGTATACTCTTTGCCTTCGACAATATATGAATATTTAGGCTTATAATTTGAATTTCTAGAGTTCATAATTTCTATAATTTTTCCACTCGTTTCTTGATGAGTCAAGGATATATATGCGTTAACAATTAACCCTCCGGCTCCCACAAGAGCAAAAATTGCACCTGATATCCAATAAAAGGGTGTATTTCTAATTCTCATATCACCACTTTTCATCTATATTCTATGTCAAATTGAGAATTATTCATTATCAAGAAAATCTTGGAGATTGCCACCAGCAGAGGATCTTGATTCGTTATGTTTTCTGAGATATCCACTGGCTTTTATTTGCGCCTTAACACTTTCGTAGAAGGTTATATAATTTAAATATTTTTCATTTTGAAAACGATGTAATGATAAGCTGTAGGTAATTTCTAATGTTCTACCTTGTTTGTTCTTGTAGTTTATGAGTAGCTCAATTTCATTATCATTGCTGCTATCAAAATAAATATCATGGTTCCATTTGACGCCATTTGATTTCCGTTGTTCTTTCTGAGAAGAGAAGTGCTGATAGATGTCGTTTGGGACAATATCTTTGAGAGTATAGGAATAAACGACCTTCCTAGGCAAATCATACACTACAAATGTATTCTCATTCCATCCTGTATTGTAATACTCATCAATTGTGATAAGATATCTGCCATCGTTTGAAATAAGAACCTGATAAGGAAAGACTCTATTTTGCAAAATTTGTGAATGGGTTAAATCATATGAATTTCGCTCTTCATTATAAGTAAAAACATGAGCAATTGGAGGTCTTTTTTTAGCAGATGATTCAGGTTGATTAAATAAATTGCCTGGCTCAATTCTCGCAAAAGCATTACCTGATAATGAAGAATATATTTTAGTCTTAGGATATGAAAATGATGTTCCCCAAACTGATGGAACTAGGAATAAAACTACGAGCAAATATTTCATTATAAATTACAGGTCCTTCTGACTATGAATCTAACGACAATAATTATAAAATCCTAAAGCTTTTTCCTCAGATGCTAAACTTAATATTCTCATATTATTGGTTTCCACAGAATAGATATCCTCATCACCTTCATTAGGATACAACTTAACTTTCAAATCTACTAGCTAATGAGAGTTAATATTCTTCTTATGGGAAAAAAACCAGAATCTCACTGAGCGAATTATCACCTTATCATAGTAGACTTTAACTGATATATCGGATTACTTATCCCTGAAATCAACCCAGTAAATACCTGCATTTTCTCTTTCACTTGTGACATAAAAGCCATTGTGTATTTTTGAAATGGCCAGTGCTTCTCTTTGGGGCAAACTTTTTTGGCTAGGTAATTCGTATACAAAAGGGGCAGGTATTTTTATTCTATTACGACCTATGTTCTCCACACAATAATGATAGGCATGTTTATAAGTCAGTACTATCAATTTATTATCAATCATATCCATCGATGTAGGTTGTGAACGATACTTTCCATACTCTTCTTTAAGATCTTGAGCGCTGGGGGCTGGTATATTTTCCAACGCTCCTATAAATTTTGCAGTTTTCAAATCGGCCTGCTCTAGCAATGGCCATTTCAGGTTCAACTGATATAGGCGGGGAGGCTGATCACGCTTGCTGAGAAAATATACACGTGTGGCATCGTCAGAAACACAGACCGCTTCACAGTCGCGGGGGCCGTCATCGTAACGGAATGGAATGATAAAGGGATCGAGAGTGGGTGTGGTTTGTAAATGAGGTACGTTTTGAGGTTCTGGGAAAAATAATAAGCGAAGGTTATCTCGCCTGGCTTTGTTGTCACCAACATCAGCGATCATTAGCCACGATTGACCATTCTTGATAAACGAACCCATATCTTCCCAATCGAAATTTTGGGCACCTACCTTGTAATACCCTAACAGATTTCCGTTTGCCTCTATGGCATACAAACGGGCTCGATTACCACTATCGTTGACAGCCCATAGGGTATTATCATGAGTCCTGGAAACTGCCAATCCGGATATTTCTTTCAGAAAGCTGGTCTTGACCATCCCTACTTTTTGAGGTTTTGGAGCGGCAGTCAAAAGGTGAAGACTGATTGCTACAATACC
>JADGBV010000408.1 GCA_015231345.1 Planctomycetota bacterium | reverse complement strand
TCTCACCAATATGGAGCTCTTTAAACTCGATAAGTCAAAGTAAAAGGTCGGTTGCCGAAGTTACGGACAAGGCCAAATAAAGCTCTAATAGAGCCTTAAATAACTTTTCCGCATGATCCTTTTGCAGTTAACCATCAGCCTGCAAAATCCCATAAGCTTTTCTTGAAATATTTATCCAAAACCTATCTCAAAGACGCAGTAGATGGCTGAGTATCTTTTGGAAGAGCTTGCTAAATTGCGTTTTCGAGTTTATGCTGAATATACTTATTGAGACTTTCTCCAGCTTGAGTAGCTTTCAAAACTAAGGATTTATGCAAAGCTTTAGAGATTCGTAATGCGATTTTGCCAGAATAATTTTTATTTATGGTTGCAGGAGGCAAAGGCATTCCTTCTTTTTTCATTAAGCGAATTGTCTCTTCAACTTCGCTCTGTAGCTCCTTAAAAACATTCGCTTCATTCTTGCCATGAACTCCGCCTATAAAAAGACCAGGCGCTGTTCCAATATAGCAATTATCCTCTTCTGACCATTCTACGACTTTTAGATAATTTGATGCTAATTTTTTCACTTTGAAACCTCCGATAATGCTGTCCTGACGGACCTTTCCTGATATGGCAATGCATCACTGCCTGGATTACCTGACAATTTTACCGTGAACGGACAATTAGGATGAATAAAGTTTCTATGACTTCCTTTTCCTCCCCTATTGGAAAATCCAGCCCTTTCGAGGTCTGATATCAATTGTCGAACTTTTCTAGGCACAAAAATATGATATCAAAATGATATCAATGTCAAGCCTGAAAGACGAAAAATCAACGCAGCAATAAGTTCCACGTGAGTGAACAGGAATGTGCAGAGCGGCCATGAGCCAAGCTCTTTTCCAGGGTGACTTTTTGTTGGTCAATTTTGAAATTAGTTGAGAATTCCACAATTATTCTAGTGTCAGCCTTCAGAAAACACAAAAAATAAATCTCGCATTTTTTCATCACTAGGGTTTTCTATAGCTGCTTTCATGTTAATTCTTTGTTGACTTTAAGTGGTATTTGGGTTCAATCTTCTCATCTAATAGCTTATACTCCCTGTGATCCCACAATTTTGATTGCTTCAGAGGAACTAAACTATTCCTCTTATTTTTCAATATGGGACTTTGCTCTGATAAGATTTTCACTTTCTCAACACATCCAAAGCAATCTACCACAGGATGATAGTGTCTTATAATGGTGAAGTAATCAAATTCTTTATCAGAGCCCATATAAAAATAAGCGTCGTCTGGTATTGTACGAATAATTGGATCATCTAGAATATACTTTCTGGGAACCGTTGCATACTTTTCTTCAACCGCCACCTCTTCAATATCAATAATATTACCACTTGGCACAACAACATCTGGAGCTTGCTCAGGAGAGCAGCCAAATAATGTAAGCAACAAGATCATATAAGTAAAATTACGCATATCTAGCCAATCAAAACCTGAATAAAAACACGGAACAATGAAAAATGCAGCAGCATCTTACAATCTAAGTAGCCTAATCTTCTATTTTCTCTCGAGCTCAACTTTTACCAATTCATTTTCGTAGATTAAGTTCTGTTCTTTCGCTAGAGTGTATGTAATAGATTCAGTCAAATACGAATCTCGAAAACAAAGAATTGTGAAGAAAGAAGGCTGCTATAGCTAAACTGAGATAAGCAAATATTGGCCTTATAGCTCTAGAGGCTTTAAGAGCCTCTAGAGCATCTTCTTCTCGTAATATACCTTTTGCTGTGATGTTCATAAATAATTCTAAGCCCTTATTTTCAATAAAACCTTGCTTTCCATCAACAGGTATAACTCTTAAGCTCTAATGCCAATAAGTGCGGAAGCCTGCTACTGAAGTCTGACCCAAAATTCGGCCCGCCTTTTCTCATCTGTATCAGCCCATTGCTCGTTGCAAGTTCAATCATACGTAGCCCATAAATGCCAAAAGAAAAAAGATGTGTAAGCAAATATAGCGTATATGAAAGATACAATTATTGCAGGAATGATAAACATTCTAGACAGGTAACGATGATTTCCCTTACCGAAACGAATGGAAGCAACTGCGAGGGAAAGTATACACGGAAGCAGTAAAAGAAACGAAACGATATGGTCAAAGTTGATACCACAAAATGATTGAACCTTAGTCACTCCATTAGGTGACATTTGCTCAGACCAGCTAAGAATGCCATATCTGAAGAGAATGAGAATCGTTGAAGAAATCAACAATCCAAGACACAGTCCAGCAATAGCTTGATATACGACTCGCGATAGTTTCATTCGTGCAGCCACTAGCAAATAGCTCCGCTACGAAATAAAAAGTGGATTGCCGAAGGAGTGGAGATCTTTACGACAGCAGGCAACGTTATAATAATACGCGAAAATTTCACTGGATACGTTTCAAATCATTATTGAGAATAATTTGACCATCAGAAAGTTGAACTGGAATAAGCTCTATAGAAAAGCTTTGGTACTTCTGAGTAGGTGAAACATATATTCCCCTTTTGCTTTTTACATAAGCAGAGGTAGAATTTGACTCATTTAAATAATGAGTTATCGTATTCCCTGATTCTTTCCATGTTCCTATAATAGACGTTGGCTCAGGGTGCACTATATTATTTTCTGGAAAGTGAGTATAAGCCAACTCTCCATTTTCTAGTTCACTAAACACATAAAAGCCGTGATATTCACTGAAATCATGTGATAATAGCCAGCTTCTTTTTGCAGAATTTGTGATGTGTTGCTCTTCTGGAATACAGAATACCAGTAACAAGACAACACATGCTGCAACTGGAATAATATAGCGTATTATCATTTATTATAAAAAGGCCAAATCTCAGCCAAAAATGCAAAGCCTACACCTGGAGCAAAAAGCTCCTGTTCGTCAAACACCTGAGTTTCTTTCCTATTCACCTCCCTCTTAAACTCCTCAGCGCTCATTACGAAAACTTTCCAAACGCGTTTCAATTGGAAGGAATTTACGGGCAGGGTCTTTTTCAATCCATCTTATATAAAGATCAACCTCTTCTGGCGATAGATCTGTGGGAATATCTGAAAATGACATGTTTTTTAATGAAAGCAGGCGTTGAAGAAGGTTTTTATTAGAGACAGATTTAGTTTCCCACACTCCAATGAGAATGACACCGATCCCTAGCATCATGATGCAATTGGCGATAAATTCCAATGAAAGTTGATTAGCGTAAAATGGCGCTGCCTCCACTTGACTGCCCCACCCAGCATTAGAGGGCCAAGCTATCCATCTTGCGGAAAGGCGAAATACAGCTCCAAGTAGGAAAATAACCGAACCATTTACCTTACATTTATGCATCAAGAAGCGCTCACTTTTAATCTGTTGCTTTAAATCCGATAGATCTGCAATTTATCATAACCATCAAACTCTTTGTGCCAGGAACAGAGCTAGCCAAGATTGAAGCCTACATAAAAACCGGCAAATTATATTCCCTCTGCTGCCCCTGGTCTGCATAAAGTGTATTGATTTAGCGAGACCCGTAGAAGCCGAGACCCTTTCTTATGCTTTGCCGATCCTCTTAAATATCACTACTTGATTGATTCTTCGGCCTTGTCCGTAACTTCGGCAACCGACCTTTTACTTTGACTTATCGAGTTTAAAGAGCTCCATATTGGTGAGA